>JBBQTN010000006.1:0-52990 GCA_038213195.1 Acidimicrobiales bacterium
TGCATCGGCCGGCGTGCCCTCGGGATGGTCGTGGTCGTGCGCGTGGTGGTCATGCGAGTGGTCGTGGTCCTGGGTCGTGGCCCACGACGGCTGGTGGTCAGGAGGCAAACAGCCTCACCTCCCATGTGGTGTGGTGCTCGGCGAGCACATCGGCGAGGAGGTCGACGTCGGCGGGCAGCGCGGCCGGAGCGCCGTGGCAGGAGGCAACCGCGACGGCGGCTGTCGAGTCGATCTCGCCGGACAGCGAGGCGCACAGCGCGGCGGTGTCGAACGGGTCGAGCCCGAGCAGGCGAACGGCCGCGGTCGTCAGCGATCCGACGAGGTGGTGCAGCTCGACCGTCGCCGCCTCGATCGGTGCACACCCGGCGGCCTGGGCGACGAGACCCATCGCCAACGGCTGCGCGACCCGGCCGTCGAGCGCCGCCACAGCGACGTCGTAGTGCGGCGACGGCCACGCCCGACGGCCCGTGCGCAGCAGCTGGCGGCCGAGCGCGACGGAGACCTCGCGCAGCCTCGGCGACCCGGTGCGGGCGATGTGCTCGCCAGCCAGCTCGCGCCACCACGACGCCGACCCTGTCACCCCGGCGCACGCGGCTGCGGCGAACGCGGCGTCGACGAGGCCTGTGGTGGCCATCCTCCTGCGGACGTGCGTCCGCAGCGACGCCACGTCGGTCACGTCACCGATCGCGACGACCGACTCGGTGCCCGCGGAGTGGGCGTGGCCGCCGGTCGGCAGCCGACCGTCGGCGAGCAGCAGCAGGGCGGCGTGCATCAGAACAGGCGCCGACCGTCGGCGAGCAGCAGCAGGGCGGCGTGCATCAGAACAGGAAGTAGCGCTGCGCCATCGGCAGCTCGGCGACGGGTCGTTCCTCGATCAGCTCGCGGTCGATGCGCACCGCGAAGGTGTCGGCGTCGACCGCGATCGCCGGCATCGCCGCGTTCTCGGGGAGGTCGGCCTTGCCGCGGCGGCGGGTGCCGGTGATCGGGACGAGCCGGCGGCCGAGTGCCAGCCGTTCCGCCAACCCGTCGTCCAGCGCGGCCTGGGCGACGAACGTCAGGCTGGTCGCCGCGGCAGCGCGCGGCGCGGCGCCGAACATCGGGCGGGGCAGGACGGGCTGCGGGGTGGGGATCGAGGCGTTCGCATCGCCCATCGCCGCCCAGGCGATCATCCCGCCCTTGATCACCGCGTGCGGCCGTACCCCGAAGAACCGCGGGTCCCACAGCACGAGGTCGGCGAGCTTGCCCACGGCGACCGAGCCGATCTCCTCGTCGAGCCCGTTGGCGACGGCCGGGCAGATCGTGTACTTGGCGACGTACCGGCGGGCCCGGTGGTTGTCCGCCGTGGAGTCGCCGGGCAGTGAGCCGCGGCGCCGCTTCATCACGTGCGCCGTCTGCCAGGTGCGGATGACGACCTCGCCGACGCGCCCCATCGCCTGGCTGTCGCTGCCGATGATCGAGATCGCGCCCATGTCGTGGAGCACGTCCTCGGCGGCGATCGTCGACGGACGGATGCGGCTCTCGGCGAACGCCAGGTCCTCCGGCACCGTCGGGTTGAGGTGGTGGCAGACCATCAGCATGTCGAGGTGCTCGGCGAGCGTGTTGACGGTGTGCGGCCTGGTCGGGTTCGTCGACGACGGCAGCACGTTCGGGAGGGCGGCGACGGTGATGATGTCCGGCGCGTGGCCGCCGCCTGCGCCTTCGGTGTGGTACGTGTGGATCGATCTGCCTGCGATCGCCGCGATCGTCGACTCCACGTAGCCCGCCTCGTTGAGCGTGTCGGTGTGGATCGCCACCTGCACGCCGCTGACGTCGGCCGCAGTGAGGCAGGCGTCGATGGCCGCAGGGGTGGTCCCCCAGTCCTCGTGCAGCTTGAACCCACCTGCGCCGGCGAGCACCTGTTCGTGCAGCCCGTACGGCGAGACGCTGTTGCCCTTCGCGAGCAGCACGAAGTTCACCGGCCAGCCGTCGAGCGCCTGGTGCATCCGCTCCAGGTGCCACGCACCGGCGGTCACGGTGGTCGCCTTCGTGCCCTCGGCCGGTCCGCTGCCGCCGCCGATCATCGTGGTGATCCCGGCGGCGAGGCCCTCGTCGATGATCTGTGGGCAGATCAGGTGGACGTGGCAGTCGATCGCCCCCGCGGTGAGGATCCGGCCGTTGCCGGCGATGATCTCGGTCGACGGGCCGATCACCAGCGCCCGGTCGACCCCGGTCATCGTGTCCGGGTTGCCTGCCCTGCCGATCCCGACGATCCGGCCGTCGCGGATCCCGATGTCCGCCTTGATCACGCCCCAGTGGTCGAGGATCAGCGCGCCCGTGATCACCGTGTCCGGCGTGCCCTCGGCGCGGGTGCGCGCCGACTGGCCCATCGACTCGCGGATCACCTTGCCGCCGCCGAACACGGCCTCGTCGCCACCGGCGCAGCGATCCTCCTCGACCTCGATCCACAGGTCGGTGTCGGCCAGCCGGACGCGATCGCCCGCCGTCGGGCCGTACAGGGCGCGGTAGCGCGACCGTTCGATCTCAGCCATCGAGGCGCCCCTTGACCTCTCCGCGCAGTCCGGCGACGATCCGCGCCCCGCCGATCGGGACGAGCTCGACGCTGCGTGAGATGCCCGGCTCGAAGCGCACCGAGGTGCCCGCCGGGATCGCCAGACGCTGCCCGCGGGCGACGTCACGGTCGAACTGCAACGCCGGGTTGGCTTCGGCGAAGTGGTAGTGCGAGCCGACCTGGACGGGCCGGTCGCCGGCGTTGACGACCACGACTGCGGTCACCGGCATGCCGGCGTTGATCGTCACGGTGCCGTCCGGCCCGTCGACCTCGCCGGGGATCACGTGGTGTCACTCCGGTCGCCGGCAAGGCTCGCCGGGCCGTTTCGCCGGCTGCTGGTGGTCGGTCTCATCGGATCGGCTCGTGCAGGGTGACGAGCTTGGTGCCGTCGCGGAAGGTCGCTTCGATCTGCACCTCGTCGACCAGCTCCGCCACGCCCTCCATGACGTCCCCACGGCCCAGGACGTGGCGTCCGGCCTCCATCAGATCCACGACCGTTCGCCCGTCGCGTGCTGCCTCGTAGACCCACGACGTGAGGATCGCGACCGACTCGGGATAGTTCAGCTTGAGGCCGCGGACCTGGCGGGCGAGTGCGACCTGCGCAGCGACGTGGACCAGCAGCCGTTCCTGTTCATGGGGCGAGAGCAGCATCGGGCCGGGATGGTACGAGAGCCGTGTTTCGGGTGTGTTTCATTCGCCGGGCAGTCCGTGTCGACGTTCGCAGATTTGTTCGCTGGGAAGTTGACAGTACCCGTGTCAACTTTCCTACTCGGGTCTATGCTGCCGCCATGGCATTCGACCCGAAGAAGTGGACGGTCAAGACGACCGAGGCGTTCTCGGCAGCGATCGACCAGGCACGCGCCAACAACAACCCCGAGCTCACGCCCGACCACGTGATGGCCGCGCTCGCCCGCCAGGAGGACACGATCGTCCCCGCGGTGCTCGCCAAGCTCGGCCTCGCTCCGGGGATGCTGCGCGACAAGGCCGACGGTGCGGTCGCCAAGCTGCCCAGGGCCGTCGGCGGCGACGAGCCGCGGATGAACCGCGAGCTGAACAACGTCGTCCAGAACGCCGAGAAGTACCAGAAGGACCTGCGCGACGACTTCCTGTCCGTCGAGCACCTGCTGCTGGCGATGAACCAGCGCCTCGGGATCGGCAGCGAGGAGCTGCTCCAGGCCTTGAAGGAGGTCCGCGGCAGCCACCGCGTCACCAGCAAGGAGCCGGAGCAGAGCTTCGCCGCGCTGGAGAAGTACGGGCAGGACCTCACCGAGCGGGCCCGTGAGGGCAAGATCGACCCGGTCATCGGGCGTGACGACGAGATCCGCAGGGTCATCCAGGTCCTCTCCCGGCGGACCAAGAACAACCCGGTGCTGATCGGCGAGCCCGGCGTCGGCAAGACGGCGATCGTCGAGGGCCTGGCCAGGAGGATCGCCGACGGCGACGTGCCGGAGGGCCTCAAGAACAAGCGGCTGATCGGGCTCGACATCGGCTCGATGCTCGCCGGGGCGAAGTACCGCGGCGAGTTCGAGGAGCGGCTGAAGGCCGTGCTCAAGGAGATCACCGACGCCGCCGGCGAGGTGATCACGTTCGTCGACGAGCTGCACACGATCGTCGGCGCGGGAGGTGCCGAGGGCGCGATGGACGCCGGCAACATGATCAAGCCGATGCTCGCCCGCGGTGAGCTGCGGATGATCGGCGCGACCACGCTCGACGAGTACCGCAAGTACGTCGAGAAGGACGCCGCGCTGGAGCGCCGCTTCCAGCAGGTCTACGTCGGCGAGCCGAGCGTGGAGGACACGATCGGCATCCTGCGCGGCCTGAAGGAGCGCTACGAGGTCCACCACGGCGTGCGCATCCAGGACTCTGCCCTGGTCAGCGCCGCCGTCCTCTCCAACCGCTACCTGACCAACCGCTTCCTCCCGGACAAGGCGATCGACCTGATGGACGAGGCGGCCAGCAAGCTGCGCATCGAGATCGACTCGCTGCCCACCGAGATCGACATCGTCCAGCGGCGGATCCTGCAGCTGGAGATCGAGCAGGTCGCGCTGTCGAAGGAGACCGACCACGCCTCGATCGAGCGGCTCGACGCGCTGGAGGACGAGCTGGCCACCCTCAACGTCCAGGTCGCCGCGATGAAGAAGCACTGGGAGGGCGAGAAGCAGGCGATCGACGCGATCCGCACCTTGAAGGAGGAGCTCGGGCAGCTCGGCCAACAGCTCGAGCGCGAGACCGACCTGGCCGTCGCCGCCGAGATCCGCTACGGGCGGATCCCCGAGCTCGAGCGGCGGGTGGAGGAGGCCACTGCCCACCTCGACGAGCTGCAGAAGGGCAACCGGATGCTGAAGGAGGAGGTCGACGCGGAGGACATCGCCGAGGTCGTCTCGAAGTGGACGGGCGTGCCGGTGACCCGCCTGATGGAGGGTGAGATGAGCAAGCTCGTCCACCTCGAAGAGCAATTGCACAGGCGCGTGATCGGCCAGGACGATCCGGTGACGGCCGTTGCCAACGCGATCCGCCGTTCGCGCGCAGGGCTCAGCGATCCGAACAGGCCGATCGGCTCGTTCATGTTCCTCGGCCCGACCGGCGTCGGCAAGACCGAGCTCGCCCGTGCGCTGGCCGAGTACCTGTTCGACGACGAGAAGGCGATGGTCCGCATCGACATGGGCGAGTACATGGAGAAGTTCTCCGTGTCCCGGCTGATCGGTGCGCCCCCCGGCTACGTCGGCTACGACGAGGGCGGCCAGCTCACCGAGGCCGTGCGCCGCCGGCCGTACAGCGTCGTCCTGCTCGACGAGATCGAGAAGGCCCACCCCGACGTGTTCAACGTGCTGCTGCAGGTGCTCGACGACGGGCGGCTGACCGACGGCCAGGGTCGCACGGTGGACTTCACCAACGCGGTGATGATCATGACCAGCAACCTGCCCGGTGATCCGTCGGCGTTCTTCAAGCCGGAGTTCATCAACCGCGTCGACGACATCATCCGCTTCCGGTCGCTGACCGAGGACGACCTCACCCACATCGTCACGATCCAGCTCGACAAGCTCAAGCAGCGTGTCGCCGAGCGGAGGATCACGCTCGACGTCACCGATGCGGCGATGACCGAGCTGGCCCACGAGGGCTACGACCCGTCGTTCGGCGCCAGGCCGCTGAAGCGGGTCATCCAACGCCAGATCAGCGATCCGGCGGCGGTGCTGATCCTCGAGGGCAGGGTCGGCGAGGGCGACATCCTCCGCGTCGACGTCGACGAGCACGGCCACATCGCCCTGCTCACCCCCCAACCCGCCTGACGCGTGCACCGGATCTGCTCACCAACGAGCAGATCCGGTCCGTGCGTCAGCGTTCCGTCGAGGGCAGTCAGGCCTTGCGGTACTTGCGCACCGCGAGCGGGGCGAGCACGACGATGATCCCCACGGACCAGGCGACCGCGATCAGGACCTTCGTCGTCAGCGGGCCACCGAGGACGCTCGTGCGCACCGCGTTGACCGTGGCGCTGACCGGCTGGTTGCGCGCCCACCAGGCCAGCCAGTTCGGCATCGAGCGCGGGTCGACGAACGAGTTGGAGGCGAACACCAGCGGGGCCAGCAAGGGGAACGCGGCGGCCTGCGCGGACTCGCCGTTGGGCACCGACAGACCGATCAGTGCGAACACCCACGACAGGGCGAACCCGAACAGCAGCAGCACGAGCAGACCGACCACGAGCGGGGCGACGCCGGCGTGGATGCGGAACCCGACCAGGAACCCGATCGCCGTGATGACGATGATGATCAGCACGTTGCGCACGGTGTCGGCCAGGGTGCGCCCGGCGAGCACGGCCGAGCGGGCCATCGGCAGCGACCGGAGCCGCTCGAGCAGTCCCTTGCCGCGGTCCTCGGCGAGGCCGACAGCGGTCTGAATCCCGCCGAAGGCGACGGTCTGGGTGAAGATCCCGGGCATCAGGTAGTCGACGTAGTGGGGGACGCCGGGGATCTTGATCGCCCCGCCGAAGACGTAGCGGAACATCAGCACGAAGATCATCGGCTGGATCAGCGAGAACACGAGCAGCTGGGGAACGCGCCGGATGACGGTGAGGTTGCGCCCGACCATCGCTGCGGTGTCGCGCACGGTGGTGGCGATCGACGGGCGCGAGTTGGTGGGGGTCGGCGGGAACGTCGGGGCGAGGGTGGCGGTCATGCAGCGGCTCCGGTGGTGAGGGTGAGGAACACGTCGTCGAGCGTCGGTTGGCGCAACGCGACATGCATCGGGGTGATGCCGTCCGCCGCCAGGCGGTTCAGCGCATCGCGCAGCGTGGCCGGACCGTCCGTCATCACCACCCTCACGATCGTTCCGGCCTCCGTCTTCGCACCGAGGCTGGTGGCGGCGGCGGACGCCGCCGCGGCGTCGGCGAACTCGAGCTCGATCACCGTGTCACCCAGGCGCGCCTTGAGCACGCTGGCGGTCCCCTCGGCGACGACGAGGCCCTGGTCGAGCACGATGATGTTGTCGGCCAACCGGTCGGCTTCTTCGAGGTACTGGGTGGTCAGCAGCACGGTGGTGCCGTCGGCGACGAGACCCTCGATCACCTCCCACAGGTCGAGCCGGCTGACCGGGTCGAGGCCGGTGGTCGGCTCGTCGAGGAACAGCACCGGCGGATGGGTGACGAGCGCGGCGGCGAGGTCGAGGCGGCGACGCATGCCGCCCGAGTAGGTGCGCGCGGGACGGCTGCCGGCATCGCTCAACCCGAACTGCGCGAGCAGCTTGACGGCGCGTTGCGACGCGTCGGCGCGCGAGAGGTGGTTGAGGCGACCGACGAGGACGATGTTCTCCTTGCCGGTGAGGTTCTCGTCGATCGCCGCGAACTGGCCGGCGAGGCCGATGCTGCTGCGCACGGCCTGTGCCTGCCCGACGACGTCGAACCCGTTGACGGTGGCGCTGCCACCATCCGGCCGGAGCACCGTGGTGAACATCCGCACCATCGTCGTCTTGCCGGCACCGTTGGCGCCGAGGAGCCCGAGCACCGTGCCCTCGGTGACTGCGAGGCTGATGCCCTGCACGGCCTTGACGGCACCGAAGCTCTTCTGGAGGTTCTCGGCGACGATCGCTGCGGTGGTCATCCGCTGGACCCTACACGATAGTTGATTGATGTCAATGATTGAGTTGCTACCTGCTTGTGGCTAGGCTCGGGCCGTGCCCGCCGATCGTGCCGACCGCGACGACCTGGGCGAGGCGTGGCAGTTACTGGCACCGCTGTTCCTCGCCCGGCGCGACAGGTTCTTCGCGGCCCTCGCCGAGCTCGGTCTGAACCCCCCGCACGGCCACGGCCTGATGACGCTCGCCGACGGTCCCGTCCGGATGCGCGACCTCGCCGAGAGCATGGCCTGCGACGCGTCGTACGTCACCGCCGTGGTCGACAGGCTGCAGGAGCTGGGCTATGCGACGCGTGCAGAGTCGGCCAGCGACCGGCGGGTGCGCGAGGTGGCGCTCACTCCGGCGGGCCGGCGCGTCACCGAGCGCCTGCAACGCCTGTTCAGCGAGCCACCTCCTGAGCTGAAGGCCCTCTCCGCCACCGATCGCGCCGCGCTCGTGCGCATCCTGCGCAAGGTCCCCGTCGTCCAAAACGAACCGTGGAGCAGCATCCGCCGCACACGCTGATCGCCGTTGTGAGAGAGAGGAATACCGTGCAAGCGGCGCAGGGTTGAGTCGTGCGATCCGGTGTCGTGCGATCGGTGTTGAGAGGAGTGCGATGGACCTGACCGCTGACCTTCCGGCTGATCGGCGCGAGCGCGTCGAGGCGAGGCTCGGAACGAACTTGATGGGATGGCTCACCACCGTCAGTCCGGCAGGACGGCCCGATTCGGTGCCAGTGTGGTTCCTGCTCTGCGACGACGAGAGCATCCTCGTGTACAGCCAGCCGGGCAAGGCGAAGCTGCGCAACGTGGAGGCCAACCCCAACGTTGCCCTCGGCCTCGATGTCACCGACATCGGCCGCGACGTCATCCGCATCGAGGGCACTGCGGTCAGGGCAACTGCGCATCCCCGAGCCGATCAAGTACCGGCGTACGCGGCCAAGTACACCGAGCGCATCGGAGCGATCTTCGGCACGGTCGAGAGGTTCGCCGAGACCTTCTCGGAGGCCCTCGTGATCACCCCCACCCGGCTCCACGCCTGACCGCCCGAGGGGAGCACGGACGCCGCGGTTGTCGGGCATCGCACGCGACGAGGCATCTGGTGGGCGCAACTCAACTGCGCCGCGCGTCAGCAGCCGAACGCAATTCGGTGATCGCACATCACGACGCTGACGCCGATCAGATCTCGGTGCCGTCGGGTCGGCACGTGTGCCAGTGGCCGGCGTCGTCGCGATGAACGCGGAACCTTGGCTCTTGAACGTCCCTTCGCCGGCGGGCTCAGCGGCGTCAGCGAACGGTGCCGGCCATCCGCGCCGTCGCCGCAGCGGCGTGGGCCGGGAAGCCTTCGTGGCGGCTCATCGCCAGGATCGTCGGCGTCATCCTGGCCATTGCCGCCGCGTCGGCGCGGGCCACGGCGGTCCGCTTGAGGAACGCCTCCGCGGTGATCCCGCTCGAGACGTGGGCGAAACCACCGGTCGGCAAGCTCGCCGGGCAGCCGATCACGAAGTTGCCGGCCGAGAACAGCGTGTGCTGGCCGACCAGGATCTCGCCGGCGTTGACCAGTCCGGCGAGCACGTCGACCTCCGCGGCAGGATCGACCGCGACCTGGAGGTGCTCGGGGGCGAAGCGGTTGGCGACCTCGACGCCTTTGGCGAGCGAGCCCACCAGCACGCATCCGCCGTTCACACCGAGCGACGCTCGCGCGGCGTCGGCGCGGAGCGCGGGCAGCGCCGCCACCTGCTCGTTCAGCTCGGCGTCGACCGCGTCCGCGAACGACGCCGAGGTGGTCACGAGGAGGACCGCCGAGTCGGTACCGTGCTCGGCCTCGTTGAGCAGGTCGGCGGCGGCCAGCCGCGGGTCGGCAGTGCCGTCGGCGATGACCATGCTCTCCGTCGGGCCGAGGATCATCATCGTCGCCACGCCGTAGCGCTGCATCTCCACCTGCGCACAGGCGACAGGCGGGCTGCCGGGGCCGACGATCTTGCGCACGCGAGGGATCGTGGCGGTGCCGAACCCGAGCGCGGCGACGCCCGCCGGCCCATTGACCCTGAACACCTGGCGCAGCCCCAGCTTGCGGCACACGACGAGCACGGCCGGGTCGATCCGTCCGCTGCCGTCCGGCAGGGGCGGCACGACGAGGGCGATCTCGGGCACGCCGGCGACCGTCGCCGGCACGGCGAGCTGGTAGGCGACGCTCGGGTAGGACGCCTTGCCGCTCGGCACGAACAGTCCCGCCGACGAGATCGGGGTGACCTTCTCGCCGACGCGCAGGCCGGGCTCGCTCTCGAAGCTCCAGTCCGCAGCGCGCAGCATCAGCTGCTCGTTGAACGCGCTGAGGTGGACGATCGCGTCGTCGATCGCCGCGTCGACGTCGGCATCGACGCGTGCAGAGTCGAGCTCGTCGTCGGTGGCGCGCAGCTGCTCGGGCGCGAGCATGACCTTGTCGAAGTCGCGCAGCGCGCGGCAGACTGCCTCGTCGCCATGCTCGCGGACGTCGTCGATGATCCGCCCGATCGCGGTCTTCAAGCCGCCGTCGAAGATCGCCTCGAGCCCGCGGGTGCACAGCGCAGTGCGCCCCGCCTCGTCCATCTCCGCCCAGGTCAACCGGCGCATCATCCGCTGCAAGCTACTGGCCGGCGTCGCCGGCTGCTTCGGTGCCCCGCCTCCGGGCGGGACGCGGTGGCCCTGGATCCGGTACGATCTCGCCACGTTCCATCCCCGCTGGCTCGATGAGCCGAGGAGCGTTGCCATGGCCGTCACCGTCGTTGTAGGTGCCCAGTGGGGCGACGAGGGCAAGGCGAAGGTCATCGACCTGCTCGCCGCCGATCACTCGTACGTCGTGCGTTACCAGGGCGGGCACAACGCGGGGCACACCGTGGTCGTCGGTGCGGAGCGGTACGCGCTGCAACTCGTGCCGAGCGGCGTGCTCTACCCGCACATCGTGCCGGTGATCGGCAACGGCGTCGTCGTCGACATGCCCACGCTGTTCACCGAGATCGACACGCTCGAGGGTCGCGGCATCTCCTGCGCGAAGTTGAAGGTCAGCAGCCAGGCCCACCTGATCTTCCCGTGGCACCAGGCGCTCGACGCCCTGTACGAGGCGGTGCGCGGCGATTCGCGGATCGGTACCACGTTGAAGGGCATCGGCCCCGCCTACGCGGACAAGGCTCGTCGCGAGGGGATCCGTGCCGGCGAGGTCACCGACCCTGGCGCGTTCGCCGCGGCGGTGAAAGACCGCGCCGTCGCCCACAACGCCGAGATCGTCGCCCTCGGCGGGGAGGCCCTGGACGTCGATGCGCTGGTCGAGCGCTTCTCCCGCCTCGGTGAGCGGCTCGCGCCGTTCGTCACCGACACCGTCGAACTGCTCCACGCCGCGCTCGACGCCGACGACCACCTCCTGCTCGAAGGTGCCCAGGCGACGTTCCTCGACCTCGACCACGGCACCTACCCGTACGTCACCTCCAGCAACCCGACCGCAGGCGGCGCGTGCGTCGGCACCGGGATCGGGCCGCGCTACCTCACCCGCATCATCGGGATCACCAAGGCCTACACCACCCGCGTCGGCGGCGGCCCGTTCCCGACCGAGCTGTTCGACGAGCTCGGCGACAAGCTCGTCGAAATCGGCCGCGAGTTCGGCACGGTCACCGGGCGCCGGCGGCGCACGGGGTGGCTCGACTGCGTGATGCTGCGCAAGGCGGTGCGGCTCAACTCGCTGACCGAGATCGCGCTGACCAAGCTCGACGTGCTCGACACCTTCGCGGAGATCAAGGTCTGCACCGAATACGACCTCGACGGTTCTCCCGTCTACGCCCATCTCGACGGCTGGCTGTGCGACATCGGCTCCGTCACCGAGCGCGACGCGCTGCCCGACAACGCGAAGGCGTTCGTCGGCCTCGTCGAGCGCGAGGTGGGGGTGCCGGTCAAGATCGTCGGCACGGGCGCGGCACGCGACGCGTACGTGACCTGGCAGTGATCCAGCGCTACACGCTCCCGGAGATGGCGGCGATCTTCACCGACGCGGCCCGTTTCGGCCGCTACCTGGAGATCGAGCTGCTCGCCACGGAGGCCCACAACAAGCTCGGTGTCGTACCGGACGTCGACATGGCGCAGTGCCGGTCGAACGCGCCGGTCGTCGACGACTCGTTCGTCCAGGCGGTCAGCGATCGCGAGGCCGTGACCGACCACGACGTCGCCGCGTTCGTCGACGTCGTGCAGGCAGCCATCGGTTCGCCGGCCGGTGACTGGATCCACTACGGGCTGACGTCGAGCGACGTCGTCGACACCGCGTGGTGCTGGATGCTGCGCGAGGCGGCCGACCTGTTGATCGACGCCAGCGCAGATCTGCTGCGGACGTTGGTCGCGCTGGCAGGAGCGCACCGCGACACGGTGATGATCGGGCGCACGCACGGCATCCACGCCGAACCGACGACGTTCGGGGCGAAGGTCGCGCTGTGGGCGCTGCAGGTCGACCGCGACCGGCGCAGGCTGCGCGCCGCACGCGAGGCGGTGGCGGTGTGCAAGCTCAGCGGCGCGGTCGGCACGTACAGCAACATCGACCCGGCCGTCGAGCAGCACGTCGCCGCCGCGCTCGGGCTGACCGCTGTGCCGGCGACGCAGGTGATCGCCCGCGACCGGCACGCCGAGTACCTCTACGCCTGCGCGTCGGTGGGCACGACGATGGAGCTGATCGCCGTCGAGCTGCGCCACCTGCAGCGCACCGAGCTGAGCGAAGTGCAGGAGGGGTTCCGTGCCGGGCAGAAGGGGTCGAGCGCGATGCCGCACAAGCGCAACCCGATCAGCGCGGAGACGATCAGCGGGCTGTCGCGCGTGCTGCGCGGCAACCTCCAGGCGGGGATGCAGGACGTCGCGCTGTGGCACGAGCGGGACATCTCGCACAGCTCCGTGGAGCGCATCGTCCTGCCGGACAGCTCGCTGCTCGCCTACTACGTCCTGCGCCGGATGGAGCGTTTGCTGGCGAACCTGCAGGTGTTCCCGGCGCGGATGCTCGCCAACCTCGAGTCGAGCCACGGTCTGGTGTTCAGCCAGCCGGTCCTGCTCTCGCTGGTGCACGCAGGACTCGGTCGCGACACGGCATACCGCATCGTGCAGGAGCATGCGGTGCGCGCCTGGGACGAGGGTCGCTCGTTCCGCGAGCTGCTGGAAGGCGACCCGCGGGTCACCGTTGCGGCCGAGGCGCTGGACGAGGCGTTCGACCTGGCGCGCAGCACCCGCCACGCCGGCGCAGCCGTCGACGCCGCCAGGGAGATCGAGATCTGACCCGGCTGACAGCCGGCCGGCAGCGTTCGGTGTCCTCCCGCAGAACGCACGTGCCGTCTGTGGGAGGACGCAGACCCCCGACACCTACGCGATCGTCGAGTCGGACACGCTCGGGGTGCCGCTGCCGAGGAAGAAGATGCCCGGGAAGCCGGTGGTCGCGAAGCCCCGACTGACGTTGCGTTGCAGCAACGACGACGTGATCCGCAGCACCCCGGTGCGGTCGTTGGACACGAAGAAGATCGCTCCGCCGCCCTCGTTGGCCGTGCAGTCGCTGATCGTGCTGCCGGCGAGGTCGAGTGTGAACGTGTTGCCGTCCAGGTAGATCGCCCCGCCGCTGCCACCGCCCGGCGTGCCGGAACGGGACGGGTTGGCGCCGCTGCCAGTCGCCACATCGCGTGTGAACACGCTGTCGTAGATCCGCCAGGAGACCCCGATGCTCGAGATCGCCGCGCCGTTGGAGCACGTGTTGTCCGTGAACGTGCTCCCGGCGACGATCACCGCCCGCTCCTGGTACTGGCTGAGGACGCGCAGGCCGCCGCCGCCGAGATCCGGTCCCGTCGGGTCGCACACGTTCGACGTGAACTGGGCATCGAGCACCTTCAGCTGACCGCCGCGCGCGAGCACCGCACCGCCCCCGCCGCCCTCCGCCAGATCTCCCGTGCTGTTGCCCTCCGTGAAGCTCTGGCGCTGCAGGGTGAGCGGTGGCGACTCCTGGTCCTGGCAGTGCGAGGTCGTCCAGATCTGCGCCTGATCGCACGTGTCCATGTACAGGATCCGGCGCTGTCCGCCACCGGACAGGGTGACCAGCCCGCCGCCGTCGAGCACGACGAAGGAGGAGGTGTTGACCACCTTGGCGGTCGCTGCCATCACGATCGTCACCGGCGCCGGGCCGCAGTTGAAGGTGATGATCCCGCCGCGCGCGACCGCGTCGACCACTGCCGCCGACGTGCAGCTCGCCGCGGACCCGCTGCCGACCACCTGGTCCGGGTGCGACGTGTCGACGAGCCCGGCGTCCGCCGGGAGCGGCACGTCGTGGCCGGGGCCGGGCACGGAGAGCCGTACCGCCGGCGCACCCGCCGTTGCCGCGCCGTCGAGACGCGCCGGCGCCGCGGCGCTCACGCAACGGCGGGCGCCCCATCGAAGCGGCGCGCCGCGCCCAGCATGCCGATCGTCGCCAACCCGATGACGACCGCCACCGCCGTCACCAGCTGTCTGCGTCCTCCCGCAGAGTGCACGTGCCGTCTGTGGGTGGGCGCAGACAGCCGGAGCAGAGCTGACTCGCCGGTGACCGGGCCGGGGCGGGTCGGCGTCATGGCGCGTCCGGGCCGACCTCATGGGTGGCGTCGAGGTAGTTCATCAGGCTCGCGGTCAGCCGATCGACGTCTGGCACCTTGCCGCCGGCGCCGTACATCGCCCCGCTGCGCGGCACCGGCTGCGGCGGGTGCTCGGCGTACTCGACGGCGACGGCGAGATCGGTGGTGAACGCCTCGGCGATGCCCGGCTGGGTGTTCGGCCTGGTGATGCAGAAGTGCAGCGCGGGTGGGTTCTGCAGCCCGTTCATCCGCCACCCGTTCGAGGTCAGCGAGTCGTTGACGTGGTAGATGTCGATCGGGCCGCCCTCCGCCGACGCGGTGCCGGACGGATCGGCGCGGAACGCGACGTTGAACAGCGAGTCACCGATCAGCGCCAGTTCGGGGTGGGTGCGCACCGCGTCCTTGACCCGGCCGGCCGTGGCGAAGATGTCGGCGGCGATCCGCCGGTAGCCGTCCCCGCCGAGGGCGAGCATCGACGCCCACGTCGCGGCGATCAGCCCGCCGGAGCGGCTGCCGCCCATGCTCGGCGACGAGTACATCCCCCCCGGCCAGTCGCGGATCACGAAGTACTGCTCGCGACGCAGCGACTTCGGCCGGAACAGCAGCACCGAGCTGCCCTTCAGCGCGTAGCCGTACTTGTGCGTGTCCGCCGACATCGACGTCACGCCGGGGACGCGGAAGTCGAACGACGTCGGGTGGTAGCCGCAGTCCTCGGCCCAAGCAAGGATGAACCCGCCGAGGCAGCCGTCGACGTGCAGGCCGATGTCATGTTCGAGGGCGAGCCGGCCGAGCTCGGTGACCGGGTCGATCAGCCCGTGCGGGTACGTCCCCGCCGTGCCGACCAGCGCGACCGTGTTGGGGGTGATGTGGTCGCGAACGAAGTCGACGTCGACGACGAACCCGCTCGTGACGGGGGCGCTGATCAGCTCGATGCCGAAGTAGTGGAACGCCTTGTTCATCGCCGGGTGTCCTGTCACGGGCATGATCACCTGCGGGTGGTCGATGCCCTTGCGCTTGCGGCCCCACTCGCGGTAGGTCAGCATCGCGGTGACGAGGCTCTCGGTGCCGCCCGAGGTGATCAGGCCACCGGTGTCGTCGTCGCCGTGGAGCATCCCGGCTGTCATCGCGATGATCTCGGCCTCCATCTTCGTCGCGCTCGGGTACATGTCGCGCTGGAGGACGTTGGCGTGGGCGAAATGGCCGTAGGCCTCGGTGAGGAAGCCGTAATGATCGTGATCGCCGGAGTAGATCGAACCGCTGACCCGACCGGAGTCGCCCTTCGCGTCCTCCTCCTTGGACATCTGGGCGATCTCGCCGAGGATCTGCGCTCGGGCAACACCGTGCTCCGGCAACGTGCGGTGCACGTCGAACCGCCCGGCGTACGGGTAGAGGGAGACGTTGGGGCGTGCGGGGTGGCTCATGGTGGTGCCTCCGTGGTGGCGGGTGTCGGAGCCGGTGGCGACCGGTCGGCAGGGGTGTTGAGGGTGTGGAAGAACGGGCCGGTGCGCTCGTGGAAGTCGATGAACGCGGCGAGCAGCCGACGGTACAGCGGGCCGTTGACGCGCTCGGGTTGGTGGACCTGCGCGACGGCGAGGGCGCTGTCGGTGTCGTCCCACGTCATCCGTCCTGCCTCGACCAGGGCGAGCAACGCCGCGCCGTGGGCGTTGGTGGTCCGCGGGTTGGCGAGGCGGCGGACCTCTGCGCCGGTCACGTCGGCGAGGATCTGGCCCCACAGCGGCGTCGTCGCGCCACCGCCGCCGAGGGTGATCGAGTGGTCGGCGGAGCCGGCGAGCGCGGTGACGTGCGGGATCAGCCAGCCGGCGTTCAGCGCGACGCCTTCCAGCACGGCGCGGGCGAGATCGGCGCGCGCCGTGGTCAGGCCGAGGTTGACGAACCCGCCGCGTAGTCGGCGGTCGAAGCACGGCGCCATCGAGCCGACGAGCCATGGCAGGAACAGCACGTCGTTGGCGCCAGCGGGAACGGTGGCGGCGGCTGCGGTGACCCGGTCGAACGCGTCCGGCGGGAGCGCCACGCCGAGGCCGTCGTCGGGGTAGATCAGGTTGCGCACGAGCACCTCGAGCGCCTTGCCGCCGGCGCCGTTCTCGGCGACGATGAACCAGCTGTCCTGGACCGGGCTGGGCGCGGTGAACAGCCCGTGAGCGCGGTCGTGGCGCGGGCTCGGCACGTGGGTGACGACGACCGACGTCGTGCCGATGATCAGCCCGCAGCGCATCGCCAGCCGTGCCCCGGTCCCGATCGCCGACGTCACAGAATCGATCGTGCCGCCCATCACCGTCGTCGCCGGCGAGATCCCGAGGTGCGCCGCGGCGGCTGCGGTGATCGTGCCGCGCGGCGCGCCGAGCGGCACCAGCGGTGGCAGCCGCTCGAAGTCCAGTCCGGCCAGCCGCACCAGTTCCTCGTCGTACTCGGTGACGTTCCACGTCGCGCCGTCGATCACGCCGAGCGGGAAGACGGTGTTCTGCGTCGCCGTGACCGTCCCGGTCAGCCGCGCGCACAAGGCGTCGACCGGCTCGACCAGTGCCGCGGCGGCGGCATAGACGTCCGGCCACATCGCGCGGATCAGTGCGACCTGGCCGGGCCGCCCCGTCGGCGACGGGGCGATGTGGTGGATCTCGGCCCACCTCCGGGCGCGATCAGGTTCGTTCGCGAACGGGCTGTGCGCGGCGGCGCGCCCGTCCATCCACATCACCGTCTTGGCCAGCGGCCGGCCGGCGGCATCGATCGCCACGGTGCTCGAGTACTGGCTCGTCACGGCGAGCAGGTCGACGTCGTCGCCTGCGACGGTGGCGGCGTCCAGCGCGCGGGCGACGCACCGGCCGAGCGCCATCCACCAGCCGTCCGCGTCCTGTTCGACCGCTCCGCCGTCACCGAACAGCAGCGGCAGCGTCTCGCCGGCGTCGCCCCGGACCTCGCCTTCGGGATCGACCACCGCGACCTTCAACCCCGTGGTGCCGAGGTCCACCGCCACGACATGACCGCTGCCGTTGCTCATCGTGCGACCGCCGTCGGCGGTGTGCCGACGAGCAACTCGGCGCGACCCGCCGCAACAACGTGTCCGATCGCTCGCTCGCTGCGCTCATTCATCCTGCGACCGCCCTTCCCCGTCGCCGGCGGGTAAGGGAGAGCTGCGCGCCGCAGCGCCGGCTCGTCGCTGGCCGGGTCAGCGTGCACACGGCGACCGCCTCGGGCCTCGCGCGGCGCGGGCGACGCGGGCGTTCCGGAGTCGCAACGGCGCCTCGGCTGCCGACGGGCATCGGCGGAGCATCGTCGACGAGGTGCACGGCCCAAGCCTGGTCGGTCGGGAGCCATCCCGCACGTCGAACATCCTGCGCCGCCCGTCACCGACACGGGAGAGGCGTCCGGCCTCGGCGAACGCAGCACGCACATCGGTGTCGAAGGCGAGCGCGATCTCCGCGCCGCTCACCGTCCATGTGGCGGGCAGCATGGCACCGGCGCGTCGTCGTCCGTGACGTCGGCGCAGATCCACATCCTCTCGTCCACGGTCGGGAACCGATCGACGTGACAAATAGGCCCGCGAACAATCGAGTGAATTGATGTCCATGTTGCCCGCGATCACGAGGGCCTTGGCCCGGCGTGCGCTCGTCGCGCGTACCGTCCGCGCTGTCAGTGGCGACGGGTGACGGTCAGTGGCACGACCGTCAGTCGCCGCGGGAGATCCCGGACTTCCTCAACACGGCGGCGTCGACGCCCACCTGACGCCACGCCTGGTACGAGATGCCGTTGCGCAGTGCGTACTTCTTGGCTACCTCGACGAACTCGGACTCCAACCTCGGCAGGTTGACGCCGGCCCCGGCCGTCGCCAGTTCGGCCTGCAGATCGAGGCGGTCCTGCGTCAGCCTGAGCTGGCGCACCGGATCGGTGTCGAGGATCTCGGCGTCGATCTCGTTGAGCCGCTTGCGGATCGTCTCGGGGGTTCGCTTGCGTCCACGTTTCGGTTTGTGGGTCTGCAGCGCCTCGAGATAGTCACGCACGGCTTTACCCTCGCGGCGACCCATGGCCAACGCCGCCTTGTGCTCGTCGGTCATCGGATTCTTCGGTCCCCGCTTGGCCATGAGCGGAGCATAGGTGCCTATCGAGCGCACGCTGGGATCCGCTTTTCCGGTTGGTGTCGTACCGGATGTTCGTCATTGATCGGCCCGTCACCGCTTCGGTGTCCTCGCCGCCGCGTCTGTTGGTGCGGCCAACTCGTCGCGGCCAGACTGCGGCGCATGGCCGAACCCGCCCCGCACGGCACCCCCGCAGCCGATCTCGCCGACCGGATCAACGCCATCGCGCGGCTCACGGGCACGTTCACGCTGCGCAGTGGGCAGATCGCGACCGAGTACTTCGACAAGTACCGGTTCGAGGGCCGCCCCGATCTGCTCGCCGAGATCGCCGCCGGCATGGCCGCACTGCTGCCGCCCGACACCGATGTGCTCGCAGGTCTGGAGCTGGGTGGCGTGCCGATCGCAACAGCGCTCTCACTGCACACCGGTTTGCCGGCGGCGTTCGTCCGCAAGCAGGCCAAGCCGTACGGGACAGCCCAGCTCGCCGAGGGCGCGCCGGTGGCCGGACTGAACGTGACGGTGATCGAGGACGTGATCACGACCGGTGGGCAGGTGCTCATCTCCACCAATGACCTTCGTGCGCTCGGCGCGCAGGTGCGGCATGTGATCTGCGTGATCGACCGCAGCCCCGACGCCGGCGCGATGCTCGCCGCAGCCGGGCTGACGATGACAGCGCTGCTCACCAAGGTCGACCTCGACGCCGCCGAAGCCCGTCGCGCCTGACGAACACCGGGGGCGCTCGATCCGACGACGCGCCCACCGAAGCCGCCGGCGGGCTACTCGAACAGGGCGCCGGGGTTGAGCAGGCCTGCTGGATCGAGGGCGTGCTTGATCGCGCGCAGGGCGCCGGCGGCGACAGGGCCCTTCACCCGCTCCAACCACGCGGTCTTGGCGACGCCGACGCCGTGCTCGGCGCTGATCGTGCCGCCGATCTCGATCACCCGGCTGAGCACGTCTTCAGTGATCGCCCGCTGCACGTCGCTGTCGCCGGCGCCGACGATGTTGAGGTGCAGGTTGCCCTCGGCGAGGTGGCCGAAGGCGTACAGCGCGGCCGCGGGAGCGTGGCGCTGCAACGCGGACCGGGTCTCGCGCACGATCTCGTCGAGGTGATCGACCGGCACGGCGACGTCCAGTTTCAGCGGCACGCCGGCCGCGTTGATCGCCATCGAGATGTGGTCGCGCAACTCGAACAGGTGCGTGCGCTGCGCCCCGACGGCGACCACACCGTCGTAGGTCCCGACGGCCGCGGTGAGCTCGTCCAGCGGGTCGCGGTGGGCCGCGCAGTCGACGATCACCGCGGCTCCGCCGTCGGGCACGCGCAACGGCAGCGTCAGCCCGAACGTCGCGGCGGTCAGTTCCGCCGCCTCGTGCAAGATCATCTCGACGGCGTCGAGATCGGCGAGCGCGCGCAGCGCGGCCAGCAACGCCGGCGCCTCGGCGAGCGAGGACAGGACCACGACCGCCGTTGCCGTGCAGGCGAACAGTGGGACGAGCCGCAGACGCGCCGCGGTGACGATCGCCAGCGTTCCCTCACTCCCGCTGAGCAGCGTCGGCAGGTGTGGTCCGACGGTCTCCTTCGGCAGACCGGCCAGATCGGTGAGCACCCCGCCGTTCGCCAGCACGGCCTCGATGCCCATCACCTGCGAACGCATCGTGCCGAAGCGCACGACCCGTGAGCCGCCGGCGTTGGTCGCCACAGCGCCCCCGACGGTCGCCGAGCCGCGGGCGCCCCAGTCGACCGCGAAGTCGAGACCCGCCGCCCTGGCGTGGAGCTGCAGCGCCTCGATCGTCACGCCTGCGCCGGCGGTGACCTGCGCCGCGGCGGTGTCGACGGTGTCGAGCCGGGTCAGGCGACGCAACGACAGCAGCACCTCTCCGCCGCGTGGCACACTGCCGCCGACGAGACCGGTGTTGCCGCCCTGGGGCACGATCGGCGCCCCGTGGTGGGCGCAGGCGGCGACCACCGCCGCCACTTCGGCAGTGCTCGCAGGGCGAACCACGCATCGCGCCGGCCCGCAGTAGCGCCGGGTCCAGTCGACCTCGTAGCCGGCGCGGACGTCGGCGTCGGTGAGCACGTCCGCGGCGCCGACGATGGTGGTCAGTTCGGCGACGAGCGGGTCAGCGTTGGTGGTCATGATCGACGTCGAACGTCGCTGTGATCGCCAGGTCCGGATCGGACGCGAGGGGCATTCCGCCGGACGAACCGCCGCCTCGGTTTGCGATCGACAACCACGCGCGAACCTTAAGCCCGGCGCCACGTCAGCACGGAGGCGAGCGTTTCAACCACTCTGTGTGAGTGTCGACATCGCTCAGTGATTGGTACGTCGAACGAGTCGCTAAGGTGGGCAGGTCCCGGGGGTAATCCGACCTCGAACTTCTCCATGCTTGACGATCCTGCACTCATCTCCGCCGCGCGTGGTGGCGAGCAACGCGCGTACGCGTCGTTGTACCGCCGCCATCATCGGCGCGCCCTGCAGGAGGCTCAGAAGATCATCGTCGATCGTAGCGACGCGCAGGATGCGGTCGCTGCTGCGTTCGCAGCCACGTTCCTCGCGATCCGCAAGGGCGGCGGGCCCCGCAACTCGTTCCGCGCGTCCCTGCTCGCTGCGGTGCGCACCACGGCGGTGCAGTTGCTGCGCACGAGGTGTGCGGAGCCCGACCTCGTCGAGGGGGCCGAGCCGGCGATGATGCCGATCGACGTGTACGCGACCGGCGCCGATCCGTCGGTGCGGGAAGCGTTCAAGACTTTGCCGGGGCGCTGGCAAGAAGCCCTCTGGAAGGCCGAGATCGAGCGGGCGCCCGCCGGTGCCGTCGCAGCGGTGCCAGCCATCAGCACAACGTTGTCGGGCGCCCTCGCCCAGCGCGCCCACGACGGTTTTCGCGACGCGTACCTGCGCAGCGCGGTGGGGTCCGATCCACACGCGTGGGCGACGGAGCGCCTCGACCTGCTCCGCGAAGGAGCCCTCGATCCGCGGACGCGGGACCTCGTCGAGTTGCACCTCGGGCATTGTGCCATCTGTCGTGAGAGCGTCGCCCCGATGCCGGTGTCGGCTGCCAACGTCGGCCTGATCCTGCTCGTCGGCGGGGTGGTCCCGCCGGACGGCCGTCTCAGCGCGACGCCGGTCGGCGGCACGACACTGGTGCGGTTGCGCCACGCTCGGACGAGGACGCTCCGGCGGATGACGACGCGGGTCGCCACGGTTTCCGCCGCGACGGTGGCGATCGCGGGCACCCTGCTCGTGGTCGCGATCAGCGCGCGGGCCCCCTCGGATGCGCCGGGCTCGGCCGCTGTCACGCCCTCGCAGTCCATCGTCGACGCCGGCGGGGGCTCGCCGGTCACCGTGTTCCCGCCCGCGCCGGGTGCCCGACCGAGCTCCGCCAGCGGGTCGTTGAACGGCGCGTCCGCAGGGTCGAACGCGGCACGGGCGGCCACCCCCTCCGTGGCGATCCCAGCGCCGACGAACGATGAGGCCACGCCGCCTTCGCAGGTCGCTGTGGAGGCACCCGTGCCGGTGAGGACGACGGTGCCATCGGCCGGCGCACCGACGCCGACGTACACCGCCGCCGTGCCGACGACCACCAGCGCACCGTCCTCGGAGGAGGCTCCGTCGACGTTTCCGCCCGTGATCAACCCAGCGGCGGCGACGCCCGCGCCGACAGCGGATGCCACGTCGACGTCCGTACCCACAGCGACGGTCGTCGCGACGACCTCCCCGGCCAGCCGACCAGCCGACGGGGATCCCGTCGTCACGGCCGTGGTCCCAATCCCGGTCCCGGTCCCGGTGCCGGTCCCGGTCCCCGTGCCGGCCCCGATCGCGAATCCGGTGACGTCGCCGTCGGCGTCACCAACGGTGCCGAGCCGCCCGACGACCACGGTGGCGAAGACCACACCCCCCTCGACCACGAAGGTGCCGATCACGGCCGTTCCGACCACGAAGCCCGCGCCCGTCGTGGCGCCGGTTCCGGTCGTCCTGCCAGCGCCCGCCACGACGGTTCCCGCGATCACCACGACGACGGTCGGACCCCTCGTGGCGGCGCCGACTTCGACCACGACGGCCGTCGTGGTGACAACGGTTCCTGTACCGACGCCGGCGCTGACGACGGTGCCGCCGCCGATCTACGGAGGGGTCCTCACGCTGAGCCGCGGGAGCGCAGGGACCCGCACCGCGACTGTGGTCGCCAACGCGCTCGACGGGTTGCCGGCGGGCACCACGCTGACGTTCACCTTCGGCGACGGTCATCCGAGCTGGACCGTGTCGTTCACCTCGACCAGCCTCTGCGTCGGACTACCGGCGGCCTTGGCCGGCGACGCGACAAACTCGCTGACGGTGCGTTGCCTGATCCCGGCGCTCGCCAAGGGGCGCAGCGCTTCGGTCACCTTCGCGGTCGACGATCCGTTGCACGACGGCAACGACAACGATGTCGTGCGGGTGCTCGTCGCAGTGCAACGACCGGGCGGCCCCGCTGCGACCCAGTGCGACGGGCCAGGCTGCTGAGCCGCCGGCCCACAGCCCGCTGAGCTGGCCTCCCGAACTTGCTCGGGCGCGGGAGAGCCGTCGACCGGATCAGTGCCCGGGGTTCGCCGCGAGGTGGTCGAACCGCGCCGCCGGACGGACGGTCCGGTACGCCTCGACCACCGGTGCGAGCTCGCTCGGTGCGGCGCCGTGGAGGATCACGCTGTCGGCACCGACGTCGAACTGATGGAGCACCGCCGCGGCGCACTGCTCGGGCGAACCGGTGCCAGCGGCCGCGAGCCACTCGGCGGGGATCAGCGTCGCGACGTGCTCCAGCTCTGACGTCGTCGCCTTCGCGTCGAGGGCGCCGCGGAACGAGGCGACGAACGGGTCGGCCCGGAAGGAGGCGAGCACGGCTGGATCCCAGCCGTTGGTGCGGACCATCAGGTCGCCGTACGCCTGGAGGTACGTCGCCATCCGCCCGACGGTCTTCTTCAGCCGGACGTCGGGCGCCAGCCAGTCGCCGATCACCGCGTAACAGCTCCAGATCCGTACCGCCGCCGGGTCGCGGCCGGCCTGCTCGGCTGCCAGGCGAACGGTCTCGGTGACGCGTTGCATCGTCTCGTCGGTGAAGAAGGTGTGCAGCAACACGCCATCGAACGCGCGCCCCGCGAGCTCGAGGCTGTTCGGCCCGAAGGCCGAGATCAGCAGTGGGATGTCCTCGCGGAAGTCGGGGTCGAGCGCGAGCGCGGGCCAGCTGCCCGCAGGCCCGTCGTGATCGAGGATGGTCTCGCCGTTCCAGAGCCTCCTGAACACCCCGGTGATGTCCTCGAGCTGGGCGCTGGTGATGTGCGGAAGACCGAACGCGTCGAACATCCGGTCCATCCCCCGACCGAGCCCGAGCGTGAACCGGCCGCCGGTCAGCCGGTGCATCGTCGTCGCGTAGCTGGCGGTGACCATCGGGTGGCGGGTGTTGTGGTTGGTGACACCGGTGGCGATCCCGAGCGAGGTCGTGCACGCCGCCGCGGCGCCGCTGAGGGTCACGATCTCCTTGATGTTCAACCGCTCGCTGAGGAACACGCTGCCGAACCCCAGCGCCTCGCCGTCGCGACATTCGTCGAGGAGGTCGGCGGGTGACCGTGGAGCCCCGGCGAGACCGTAGAACGCGAGCTCGTTCAGCTGTTCCATAGCATCACCGTACGGCCTCGTCGTTGCCGCTCGATGGCCGAGCCATCGCGCACCGACGCGGCATCGCCGGCGCGCGACGGCACACTGTGGCCATGGCGGCGCCGACGCTCGACGAGGTCGTGGCGGGAGTGCGCCGTTCGATCGGCGGCGCGATCTTCGAACGCATCGCCGGTGCCGACGGTGCCGAGGTTCGCCAGCGGCTGCGCTCCGGCGGGCCGCGGTGGTTCGACGCCGACAGCCCGGTCGCCCGCATCCACGGCGACGCGTCGATGTTCATCGGCGGTCTCGCCGCGCTGCTCCTGCAGTCGTTGCACCCGTTGGCGATGGCGGGCGTCGAGCAGCACTCCGGTTATCGGGGCGACCCGTGGGGGCGCCTCGCGCGCACCAGCCAGTTCCTCGCGGTCACGACGTACGGCTCGGCGGACGAGGCACAACGCCAGATCGACATCGTCAAGGCGGTGCACCGGCGGGTGCGCGGGTTCGCGGATGACGGCCGGGCGTACGCGGCATCGGATCCGCACCTGCTGTCGTGGGTGCACCTCGCCGAGGTCGACAGCTTCGTGCGCGCTCATCGCAGGTTCGGTTCGGCGCCGCTGGCGGACAGCGACTACGACGTCTACGTCGCGCAAGCCGGACAGGTAGCCCTCAAGCTGGGCGCGCGGGACGTTCCGTCGAACATGGCCGAGGTGCGCGGGATGCTCGCCGGCTACCGCCCTGAGCTGGAGAGCACTGCCGCCGCTCGCGCCACCGCCCGGTACCTCGTCGTCAACCCGCCGTTGCCGCTGCCGTTGCGCGGCGCGTACCTGCCGCTCGCCGGCGCGGCCGTGTCGCTGTTGCCGCGCTGGACGCGCTGGCCGCTGCGCCTGCCGTGGCTCCCTGTCACGGAGGCGACCCTCGGACGCGCTGCCGGCGAGGCCGTGACGCGGACCATCCGTTGGGCGCTCCCGGCTGCGACAGGCGCACGCTGACCTCCCGCGCGGGATGCGGCGCGATCAGCTGCCCACCGACTGGACGAAGTCGGTGAACCCCGCTTCGAGGCTGGCCTGGTCCTTGCCGACGACGATCACGATCGTGCCGCCCTTCTCGGCGACGAAGAACAAGTTCCCTGCGTTCGTGAACGCGCCACCGCTGATGCCGGCGATGGTCGACGGGGTGACCTGGCTCCCCTGTGCCAAGGTCGTCTCCAGCGCCTCCACCGATCCCGTGTCGAAGGTCTCGTTGTCGGGGACGAAGCCGAACACTCGCGTGATCGCCACGGCGTTGACGACGACGTCCACACCGAACAACGTGCCGGGCTGGGCGCGCGTGACCGGCGCGGCGTCCACCGCCCTCTGGATGATCGAGACTGTGTCGTCCGCTGAGTCGACGAAGCTGTAGTCGCCCTTCGGCGTGATCTGGCCGGAGAGCTTGACGATCCGCTTGTTGCTCCCGCTGGACGGGCTGGCCGTCCCCGGAACGCCGGTGACCGTTGGTGACGTCGTACCCGCCGTCGGCGCCGGCGCCGTCGACGGTGCCACTGTGGTGTCCACCGGGATCGGCTTCGGCCCATGGGTCGCGGTGGTGTTTGGCGGCCCGGTGTTGCCCGACCCGGTGTTGCCCGACCCGGAGTTGCCCGACCCGGTGTATCCCGGTCCGGTGTTGGCCGGCCCGGTGTTGCCCGACCCGGTGTTCGCGGGCTGCGTCGTCGACGGCCTGCTGCTGGACGGCGCGGTGCTCGACGGCGCCGGCCCGGCGGTGAACACCGGTTGGAAGGCGCACGAGCTGGCGTCGAGGGAAGCGGCGAGGTTCGAGTTGTCGTCGTCGATCTTCGCAAGACCGGAGATCTTGCTGGTGACGGTCGTGCCGTCGCCCGTCGCGGCCGCAGTGGAGATCTGCCCCAACTCGTCGATCTCGTCGTTCATGTTCTTCTGCAACTGCGCGAAGTCCGAGGTCTGGTTGCTCGGTGCCTTCAGCTTCTTCAGCGCGGCCACCCCGTCCTGGTAGAGCGCCGCCGCAGCGTCGGCTGCCTTCTTGAAGTCGCCGATCGATGCCGGCTCCTCGATGTCGCGCAAGCTGCGCGCCACGGTGCGGCAGGCACCCTGCAACTCCTCGCTGAACGACTGCTTCGCGGTACTGCTCCCGCACGCCCCGAGCACTGTGGCCAGCACGACGACGGCCGATGCGAGGCTCCGCTGCTTGGTCATCATCGTTGGTTCTTCTTCCGCCTCCAGGTGCGCTGCAGCGTAGACGTCGCCCGTGAGCCCTCGGTCGTGGACCGGCGCCGTCGACCGTCCAGGCCGTTGGGGCTCAGCCCTCGAGCAGCCCGTGCACGTGCGATTGCAGCACGTCGATCCCAGCGCCCGAGGACGCGCTGACCCACATCACGTCGCCGGGATCGAGACCGCAACCCTTCGCCAGCTGCTGCCGGCGTCCCGCGAGCTTGGATGGCCGCACCTTGTCCTGCTTCGTGGCCACGACCGTGTGCGGCACTGCGTTCGCCTGCAGCCACGCGAGCATCTGCACGTCGAGCTTCGTCGGACCGATCTCGCCGTCGACGAGCACCAACACGAGCTCCAGTCCTTCGCGCTCGAGCAGGTAACCCTCGATCATGTCCTGCCACGTCGTGCGCTCGCGCTGGGGCACCTTGGCATAGCCGTACCCCGGGAGGTCGACCACCGAGCCGCCGCCCGGCAGGCTGAACAGGTTGATCATCTGCGTGCGACCCGGCGTGTTGGACACCTTCGCGAGCTGACGCCGGTTGGCCAGCGCGTTGAGCAGTGACGACTTGCCGACGTTGCTGCGACCGACGACGGCGATCTCCGCCTGCGCAGGAGGCAGGTCGGTGTGCCGCTTCGCCGACATCACGAACGTCAACTGCAGCGGCACCTGGCAACGGTACCGGGGTGATCCGAACGACCCGTCGGAGCTTGAGCGAAGCGCAATGACTTGTATGGCAGTCGCTCACTCGACAGGCTGGGGCCGGGCGAGAGGAGGCCACGTGCAAAGCAGTGCAGCTGCGGAACGGCGCTCGACCGCATCAGGACGGCGACGGGGCGGCGCGATCGCGCTTGCGACGATCGCGCTCGTCGTCGCGGGCTGCAGCAGCAGCCGTGCATCGACGTCAGCGTCGACAGCGCAGCTGCCCACGACCACCGCGGTCGCGTCGACGCCGGCCGCAGCGACGAGCGTTGCCGCCGGCAGTGCCACGTCGGCGGTGCCCACATCGACCAACGAGGTGGCGACGACGTCGGTACCGACGAGCGTGCCGCGGACCACGGCACCGACCACCACGACACGCCGCGAGGCCTCGACGACGTCGTCCACCTCGGCACCCAACACCGCGGCGCCCCCGACGTCACCCGCCCCGACGACGGTCGCGCCGGCCACGACGGTGCCGGCCACGACGGTGCCGGCCACGACGGTGCCGCTGATCACGCAGGGCGGCGTGATCATCGTCGCCAACGCGTCCGGCATCGACGGCGCCGCGGCGGTCATCAGCACCACCCTCGCCGGGCTCGGGTTCCAGACCGTGAAGGCCACGAACGCCGCCGGCTACGAGGACTCCCTGAACGTCAGCAAGGTGTACTTCACGCCGGACGCGTACCCGGTGGCCTATTCCGTGGCGCAGTTGATGGGCGGCGTGGTCGTCGCGCCGATGCCCACGCCCCCGCCGATCTACCTCGCGCTCGACGGCCTGCGCGGCGCGAACGTGATCGTGATGCTCGGCAAGGACCTCGCCGGCCACGCGCTGCCGGGTCTGACCTCCCACGCGTGATGGCGAGAGTCTGGACCGCGGAGCCGCACTAGTCTGAACGCCGGGGGAAGGGGGGTCGCGGGATGAACGTCGGATCGATCCTCGGGGTCAAGGGTGACGATGTCGCCACCATTGCGCCCGCGGCGACGCTCGCCGACGCGAGCGCGGCGCTGCGTGACCGCGGTGTCGGTGCGCTCGTCGTCTCCGACGACGGTCGCAGCCTGCTCGGGATCCTCTCCGAACGCGACGTGGTGCGAGCCCTCGCCGCGCACGGGGCGAGCGCGCTGGGCCGCACCGTTTCCTCGGCGATGTCGAGCGATGTCGTCACCTGCGTCCTCGACGACTCGGTCGAGAAGCTGATGGAGCAGATGACCGTGCGGCGCATCCGCCACCTCCCCGTCGTCGGTGCGGACGGGCAGCTCGCTGGCATCGTCTCCATCGGCGACGTGGTCAAGGCGCGACTGTCGCAGCTCGAGAGCGAGAACCAGGCGCTGCACGACTACGTGCACGGCCGCTGAACCCCGCTTTGGGTAGGGCGTTGGTCCGGTGGTCGAGCGGGGCGTCGATCCCCGGACCCCACGCTTTTCAGGCGTGTGCTCTGCCGACTGAGCTACTCGACCGTGATGTCTGGCTCGCTCGCGCTCGCCGTGATGTCTGGCTCGCTCGCGCTCGCCGTGATGTCTGGCTCGCTCGCGCTCGCCGTGATGTCTGGCTCGCTCGATCGCCGGCGGCGAACGGGCGTTGTTGCGATGTCACGCAACGCCGTCTCCGAGGAGGCGGTCTGGCGGTCCCGACGGGGTTCGAACCCGCGACCTCCGGCTTGACAGGCCGGCGTGAACTCCACTTCACCACGGGACCAACTGTGACCAACATGGTCGAGCACCCCCAACGGGATTCGAACCCGTGCCGTCACCTTGAAAGGGTGGTGTCCTAGGCCACTAGACGATGGGGGCATCGGGGACGTCTCAAGTCGAGAGCGCCGCAACACTAACAGCACGCCCCTCGAAACGGCCACGGCATTGGGCGGCAGCGCACCTAGTGAGAGAGGGTACGTTGCAGCCGTGCGCCTCTCCGCCGAGCCCTCGCTCGACGCCGGGAGCTACCCGTTCAGCCACCGGCTGCGCGTCCGCTTCGCCGAGACCGATGCGATGGGCATCGTCCACCATGCCGCGTACCTTCCCTACCTCGAGGAAGCGCGCGTGGCGTACCTGCGGGCGATCGGTCACCCGTACGGGGAGTGGCGAGCGGCCGGTGTTGACATCGCGGTGCTCGAGTGCTTCGTCCGCTACCGCCGCGCGTTGCGATTCGATGACGAAGTGGACGTCCACCTGCGCATCGCGTCGGCGACGCGCACCACGTTCCAGATGACGTACCTGGTCACGGTCGGCGGCGAGCCGAGCGCGAGCGGTGTCACGGTGCACGGTTGCGTCACCAGTTCGGGGATTCCTACCCGTTTGCCGACGTGGCTGGCCGACCTCGCGGACGGGTGATGTTGGCGATCTCGTTGTGGCGAAGCGTGGGACTCGTTACAAGATGCGATCAACTCGCCCTCTTCGTGATTCCCAATCTCGTGCTCGTTACGGTGTTCACATGCGCCGGCGACGAGAACTGTGGCGCGGCCGATGATCGGGATCTGCGCGGACTCCGGCTCGCAACTGCCTGCCGCCCTCGCGCTGCGCCTCGCCATCGAGGTCGTGCCGCTGACGGTCACCGTCGACGGCCGGGAGTTCCTGGAAGGCGTCGACCTCGACGTCGATGAGCTCTACGACCTGCTCGGTGAGGACGACGAGCAGCCGGCAGTCGGCCAGCCGAGCCCGGGTCAATGCGCGGTCGCGTACGAGCAGCTCGCCGACCGCGGGTGCACGTCGATCGTCTCGATCCACTCCAGCCTCGCCGATTGCAATGCCCTCCACGCGGCGCGTCTCGCGACCCGCACGTCACCGGTGCCCGTGCGGATCGTCGACTGCGCCTCCGTCAGCTTCGGCGTCGGCTGCTGCGCGTGGGCCGCGGCCGACGCGGCCGCTGCCGGCGCGTCCGTCGACGACATCGTCGCCCTGATCGATGCGCTCGGTCCTCGCATCGAGCACGTGTTCACCACCGGCGCGCCGGCGTCGGGAGACGAAGGGATCTACGTCGCCAGCGGCATCGGCGACGGGATCACGCCCGTCGTCTGCGCCCCGACGGCCGACAGCGCGGTCGACGCGATGGCGCGGCAGGTGCTGGCCCGGCCGGGTCGGTTGCGGATCGGCGTGGGCGCGTCGGCGCGGGAAGCATTGCCACTCGCCGATGCCCTCGAACGGGCGTTGCGTGCGGCTGACCGTGGGATCGAACTGGTTCGGTATCGCATCGGCGCTGGGCTCGCCCACCGCATGCGCCCCGGCACCGTCGGTTGCTTCGCCTTCCCCACCGGCTGATCCGCGCCGGGTCGCGGCTGCGGCGAGCAGGTGGGCGTTGCTGTCCGGCGTGCGGGTGTTTCGGGTCACGGCGGCCACGCCTCCCGGCCAACGCCTAGGCTGCGCCGATGATCCAGCTGGATCGGGTGACGAAGCGGTTTCCCGACGGAACGGTGGCGGTGGACGAGCTCTCCCTCGACGTGCCCACGGGCGAGGTCCTGGCGCTGCTCGGTACGTCGGGCTCTGGCAAGACGACGACGCTGCGGATGATCAACCGGCTGATCGAGCCGTCCGGCGGGTCGATCTCCATCGACGGCCGCGATGTACGCAGCCTGGACGTGCACGACCTGCGCCGTGGCATCGGCTACGTGATCCAGCAGGCCGGGCTGTTCCCGCATCGCACGGTGATCGACAACGTCACCACGGTGCCGCGGCTGCTCGGCTGGGACCGGCGCAGAGCGCGCCTGCGGGGGATGGAGTTGCTCGCCCTGGTCGGCCTCGACGCGGCGATCGCCAACCGCTACCCGGCGCAGCTCAGCGGCGGCCAGCAACAGCGCGTCGGCGTCGCCCGGGCGCTCGCCGCCGATCCGCCGGTGCTCTTGATGGACGAGCCGTTCGGCGCGGTCGACCCGATCGTGCGCGCCCAGTTGCAGGAGGAGTTCGCCAGACTGCAACGCGAGCTGGGCAAGACGGTGGTGTTCGTCACCCACGACGTCGACGAGGCCATCACGATCGGGACGCAGATCGCCGTGCTGAGAACCGGCGGCGTGCTGGCCCAGGTCGGCACGCCGAAGGAGCTGCTCTCCCGTCCCGTCGACCCGTTCGTCGCCGACTTCATGGGTGCCGACCGGCAGGTCAAGCTGCTCGGTCTGCTCCCCGCCTCGGCGGTGCACCAGCGCCCGCTGGCCGACCTGCCACGCGAGTGGGAGGTCCTGCTCGACGGGGCCGGGCGACCGACGGGCTGGTGCAGGCGAGGCCGTCCGGTGACCACCGAGGCGATCACGCCCGTCCGCCCCGGTGCCACGGCTCGGGCGCTGCTCGAGGTGGCGTTGGCCAGCGAGGCCGGAGCGGCCGTGCACGTCGACGACAGCGGCATCGCCACAGGGGTGAGCACCCTCGACGACCTGTCCCACGCGTCGATCGGGGTCGTGTGAGACCGGCGCGAGAAGGCCCCGACGGGTGAGGGCGGCCGACAACCCGCCGTACTGGAACGGGCCGCAGTTGTCGGGGAACTGGGACGTGATCCGCTACTACACAGCGGAGCACATCCGGTTCACGTTGATCGCGATGGCGCTCGGCGTGGTCTTCGCGTTCCCCATCGCCTACCTCGCCCGGCGCGTGCCGCTGCTCTACCCGCCGATCCTCGCCGCTACCAACGTCATCTACGCGATCCCGTCGCTGGCGATGTTCGCGCTGCTCGGTCCGTTCCTCGGATACACCAACGACAAGCCGATCATCCTGGCGATGGCGCTGTACACGCTCGTGATCCTCGTCCGCAACATCGTCGAGGGTCTGCGCGCCGTGCCGGGCAACGTCACCGATGCGGCGACGGGACTCGGCTACGGACAACTCCGCCGATTCATCGCCGTCGAACTGCCTCTCGCGATCCCGACGATCATCGCCGGGCTGCGCATCGCCGCTGTGAGCACGATCTCGCTGATCACCGTCGGCGGGGCGATCGGCAAGGGCGCGTTGGGGCGGATGTTCGCCGACGGCATCGAACGCGGCATCGACACCGAGCTGAAGGCGGGCATCGTCGCGGTGGTCGTCCTCGCCCTCGTCGCCGACGCGCTCCTGCTGACAGCGGGGCGCGTGCTCACACCGTGGACGAGGGCGACGAGCCGATGAACGTGCTCGTCGACGGTGTCAAGTGGCTGTTCGACAGCGACAACTGGTGGGGCGAGCGCGGCATCGTCGAGAGGATCGTCGAGCACCTCGAGTACTCCGGCGCCGCGCTCGGCGTCGCCTTCGCCATCGCGTTCCCGATCGGGTTGGTCATCGGGCACACCGGCAAGGGACGCTTCCTCGCGTCCGGCTCGGCGAACGTGCTGCGTGCCGTGCCGACGTTCGGGGTCGTCTCGCTGCTGTTCATCTGGCGACCGTTGACACTGTGGCCGCTTCTGCTCGCACTGGCGATCCTCGCCCTCCCGCCGATCATGCTCAACACCGCCGCCGGGATCGCCAACGTCGACCCCGAGATCCGCGACGCCGCCGAGGGTGTCGGCCTCACCGGCTTCCAGGTGCTGGCCAGGGTCGAGGCACCATGCGCGCTGCCACTGATCCTCGCCGGCGTGCGCAGCGCAGCGAACCAGGTGATCGCCACCGCGACGGTGCTCGGGGTCAAGGGCCAGGGCGGTCTCGGCGTGTTCATCTTCAGTGGCTACGGCACGCAGCGCTACTACATCGTCTACGGTTCGTCGATCGCGATCATCGTCATCGTCATCGCGGTCGAGGCGCTGTTCGCACTGTTGCAGCGCCGCCTCGTGTCGCCGGGTTTGCGGATCGCGAGGATCGGGCACCGGTTGCGAACACCAAAGTCGATAACATTGGTCGGAAATACCGCTCGGTGACGAGCGGTGGCGGCGTGAACGGTCGTCCCGTCTTCGCGGATGGTCATGCGGCGCGGTCAGGTCCGTACCCAAGGGGAGGAAAACCATGAAGCACGAGCACTCCAAGCGACGCGTCAGCATGTGTGCCGCGCTGGCCGTGACGGCGCTCGCGCTGGCGGCGTGCGGCTCTTCCAAGAAGAGCGCATCCACCACGGCGACCACCGCAGCAGCCGCCACCACGGCCGCACCCGCCACCACTTCCGCTGGCTCGACGGCGACGACGTCGGGGTCCTCCGCGACGACGGCCGGGTCGACGGCCACGACCGCAGCGTCGACAGCGACCACCGCAGGCAGTTCGGCGAGCACGACGCCTGCTTCGGGCGGTGCCAAGCCGAAGATCGTCGTCGGCTCGGGTAACTTCCCGGAGAGCCAGCTGCTGATGGAGATCTACGCCCAGCAGCTGGCGAGGGCCGGCTACGGCATCGACAAGAAGCCGGCCATCGGCGCCCGCGAGGTGTACTACAAAGCGATCACCGCATCGCCGCCGGAGATCAACCTGATCCCCGAGTACACCAACTCGCTGCTCAGCCACGTCATCAAGCTGAAGGACGCGAAGGCCTTGCCGACGGCGAAGAACGTCGCCGAGCAGGTCACGGAGCTCGGCACCGTGCTGCCGGCGACGCTCGTCGTCGGCACGCCGTCGGCCGCGGAGGACAAGGACGTGCTGGTGTGCACGTCGGCAGTCGCCACCAAGTACTCGCTGAAGACGCTGAGCGACCTGGCCAAGGTCTCCAACCAGCTGACCCTGGGCGCCGCACCGGAGTTCGAGACCCGTGCACCGTTCGGTCTGCCCGGGTTGAAGAGCCTCTACGGGATCACCTTCAAGACGTTCGTGCCGCTGGCGATCGCCGACGTGCCCGCTGCGTTGTCGTCCAACCAGGTCGACTGCGGCAACCTCTTCTCGACCGACTCGTCGATCACCACGAACAAGTTCGTGACCCTCGACGACGACAAGACGATCGTGCCGAACGAGGCCGTGCTGCCGTTGATGACGAAGGACATCGCCACGCCTGACGTGCTGAAGATCGTCAACGCTGTGTCGGCCAAGCTCGACACGCCGACGCTGACCAAGCTGGTCGCCGAGGTCCAGGTCGACAAGAAGGGCCCGGACGTGGTCGCCAAGGAGTTCGTCGACACCCTCCCGGCGCCGTAGGGCGGCTCGCGGTGAGTGGCGCCCGCAGCGGGCGCCTCCACCACAGTCTGCGTGCGCTTCAGCCGGCGCCGCTGGAGGCGCGGACCGCTGCGTCGAGCAGGTACGACAGGTAGCCGTAGAGGTGGTGCTCGCCGATCAGCGGGTCGTCATCGGTGACGTCGTCGACGTCGTGCTCCTCGTCGACGTCGAGCATCGTGCCGAGCACGAGCCGGAGCGCGTTCACCGCCTGCATGAACGCCCCGAGACCGCTCTCGTCGATGGCCCTGTCGTCGCGCAGCGCGGCGGTCAGCGTGGTGATCGCGTCGAGGCGGGAGGCGACCAGTTCCTCGCGCATCAGCCGCTGGTACTCGGCCTCGGCGTCGGCATCGTCTTCGAGGTGGTACGCCGGTGGGAACATCCTGCGCAGTGCCGGCCCGTCGGCGCCGGTGGTCAGCAACTGGGTCAGCTCGCCGAGCAGCCGGGTCAGCAGGTCGCGCTCACCCGGATCGAGGTTGATCGCGTAGCCGCCGGCGACGCGGCTGACCGGCGGCGGTGGTGGCTTGCGCCGCCGGATCATCGCTGGTCGCGCCCGCGAACGAGCCCGGACGGCCGCGACATCGCTGTTCGCCGAGACATCGTCGCTGTTCGCCGAGACATCGTCGCTGTTCGCCGAGACATCGTCGCTGTTCGCCGAGACATCGTCGCTGTTCGCTCAGGCATCGTCGCTGTTCGCTCAGGCATCGTGCTGCATCGTCGCCCACAGGCCGTGCTCGTGGAGACGGAAGACGTCGATCTCGGCCTTCTCCTTCACGCCACTCGACACCACGGCCCGCCCCTTGTGGTGGACGTCGAGCATCAGCAGCGTCGCCTTCTCCAGGCTGTACCCGAACAGCTTCTGGAAGACGAACGTCACGTAGCTCATCAGGTTGATCGGGTCGTTCCACACCAGCACGATCCATGGCGTGTCGGGCGCGATGGATTCGTCGTGGCGGGGCTCATCGAGCTCGACCGGCGACGGAACAGGCATCACCCCATTCTGCCGCCCGCCGACAGGACGCGGTGATCCAGCGCGCTTGGTGGGGTCCACGGAGCCGTCGTAGGCTGTGGCAAATGGCCGTCGGCGCTCGCCCACTCGTGCCGTCACGGCTGGCGCCGGGGAGCATCGTCCACGGATCACGACACGCGCCGACCACTGTGCTCGGCGGGTTCGTCGCGCTGACGAAGCCGCGGATCATCGAGCTGCTGCTGATCACCACGGTGCCGACGATGATCCTGGCCTCCGGAGGGTGGCCGGCGACGCGGCTCGTGCTGATCACGTTGGTCGGGGGAACGCTCGCCGCAGGGGGCGCCAACGCCTACAACATGGTGGTCGACCGCGACATCGACCGGCTGATGCCGCGCACCCAGGGCCGTCCGCTGGTCACAGGATTGATCACGCCGCGCCAAGCCCTGGTGTTCGCGACGATGCTGGAGGTGGGTGCGTTCGCGGTGCTGTGGTCCGGCGCCAACCTGCTGGCCGCGCTGTTCGCCCTGTCGGCGACGCTGTTCTACGTCTTCGTGTACACGCTGTGGCTCAAGCGCACCAGCACCCAGAACATCGTCATCGGCGGTGCTGCGGGCGCGGTGCCCGTGCTGGTCGGCTGGGCGGCCGTGCGCGACAGCGTCGGGTGGGCTCCTGTCGTGCTGTTCGCGGTGATGTTCCTGTGGACCCCGCCGCACTTCTGGGCACTGGCGATCCGTTACGCGGACGACTACCGCGCCGCCGACGTGCCGATGCTGCCGGCCGTCGCCACGCCTGAGGTGACGGTGCGCAAGATGATCGGCTACACGGTCGTCATGGTCGTGGCGACGCTGGTGCTGATCCCTGTGGCGGATCTCGGCTGGGTGTATTCGGTGGCGGCCTGCGCGCTCGGATCGTTGTTCCTGCTGGGCACGATCGACCTCGGGCGCAACCCGACGCCACAGCGCTCGATGCGCGTCTTCGGGTACAGCATCACCTACGTGACGCTGCTGTTCGGTGCCATGACACTCGACGTGTTCGTCCGCCGCTGAGGCCTGGCGGGTGTCCGCGACGGAGGCCTGCGGAGGCCCTGAGGATTTCGGTCGGCGCGAGCCCCTGTGGGTAATGTCGCAACCGACAAACCTCGACCAGTCACCATCGGGCGGGCGCGCGCAGCGTCCCGAAACCACACGAGACGAGTTCTCACGCTCATGACGACCATCGACACCCACGCAACCGGCGCTGTCGGCACGGCCGGCACCCCGGCTGCGACGGCCGGTACGTCGAGCGCGGTGGATCTGTCCGGCGTCGTGGGGTGGATCACCACCACCGACCACAAGCGGATCGGGCGGATGTTCGTCGGCGTGGGGGTGCTGGCCGCGCTCGGCGTCGCCGTGCTCGGCGTGCTGCTCGGCATCGATCGCGCCAGCACCACGAGCGTGCTCGGCGCGAACGCGGTGCCGCAGGTGTTCGCCGCCTACCAGGTCGGGTTGATCTACATCGTGCTCGTCCCGTTGCTGCTCGGCCTGGCGATCGCCGTCGTACCGTTGCAGCTCGGCGCGAGGTCACTGGCGTTCCCGCGCCTCGCCACCGCCGGCTTCTGGGCGTGGCTGATCGGCGCGGCGCTGGTGATCGGCTCGATCGCCGCCAACGGCGGACCCGCCGGCGGCGACAGGCGGATGGTCGCCGGGTTCCTGCTCGCCCACGTCGTGCTGCTGGTCGGGCTGCTCGCCGCATCGGTGTCGTTGGCCGCCTCCGTCATGACCACTCGTGCCCCTGGGATGAACATGCGCCGCGTGCCGCCGTTCAGCTTCGCGGCTCTCGTCGGCGCGTTGGCGATGGTCGTCGCGCTGCCGGTCGTCATCGGTGCGCTGCTGATCAGCTTCGTCGACTACCGGGCAGGCGGCGCCGGGTTCGGCGCCAGCAAGGACCTGATGACCCACATCGGGTTCGGGTTCACCCAGCCGCTGACGATGGCGCTCGCGGTGTTCGCGTTCGGCATCGCCGTCGACGCGATCGCCACCGCCTCCGGCCGGCGGCTACCGATGCGCGGGCAGGTCTTCGCCGGCTTCGGGCTGATCGGCATCGCCGTGCTCGGCGGCGTGATCCAGGTGCCGGCGGGGCTGCGCAGGAACATCACCGACGTCTCCTTCGGCACCGCGCTCAACGACGTCGTGCCCTACGCGCTGATCAACCTGCTGCCGATCCTCGGCGCGTTGATGGTGCTCGGCCTCGGCGGCCTGGCGTTGAGCAAGGGACGACCGAAGCTCATCGCGTCGTTCGTCTTCGGGCTGCTCGGTCTGTTGATGATGCTCGTCGGGTTCCTCGCGAACGCGCTCTACCAGATCGGGGACGCGCAGCTCGCCGGGACCGTGTTCGAGGAGGGCACCCGCCTGTTCATCGGGTACGGCGCGCTGCTGGCGCTGCTCGGCGGCGTCGCCCACTGGGGCCCGAAGCTGTGGGGTCGCACGATCGCCGACAAGGCAGTGCTGCCGCTGGCGGTGTTGGGGTTCCTCGGCACGCTCCTCGCCGGCGGGCCGTACCTCATCGCCGGCTTCGCCAAGCAGCCAGCGGAGAGCATGGTCTTCGACTACGGCGGGCCGAAGCAGCTGTGGAACGTCCTCACCGTCGTCGGCCACGCAGTGGTGGCGTTGACGGTGCTCGCCTTCGTCGCTCTCGCCATGAAGTCGTTCACCTCCACCGATCCTGAGCGAGCGGCCGGCGACGATCCCTGGGACGGCCAGACGCTCGAGTGGGCGACCAGTTCGCCTGCGCCGCTGGCCAACTTCGCGGAGGTCCACGCGATCAGCTCCGCGGAGCCGTTGCTCGACCTCAAGCAGAGCGCAGGGAGGACCGTCTGATGCTCGCCGTCCACTCTGGCCCCGCTCCGGCGCCGCGGCGTCAGCTGTTCGTCGGCACGGCGTTCGCGTGCGCGGGGATGCTCACCCTGATCGGCGGGATGCTGGCGACGTGGATGCGGCTGCGTGAATCGACGATCCACGCCGGCGTGAAGTGGGTGCCGAAGAAGGTCATCATCCCCCAGGTCCCCAGCAACGTGATGATGGTCGCGTTCGTGCCACTGTGCGTGTTCGCGCAATGGGCTGTCTACGCAGCCCGGCGCGACGACCGTCCCAACACGGGTCTCGCGCTCGGCCTCACCGGCGTGATGGCGCTGGCGATCATCAACGCCCAGGCGTTCGTCTTCAACCGGATGGCGATGCCTGCTTCCGGCGGGGCGTACAACTCGATGTTCTACGCGCTGTCCGGCACGTTCACCGTGCTCACCATCGTCGGCGTCGGGTTCACCGCCGTCACCGCCTTCCGCTACCTCGGCGGACGCAGCAGCGACCGCGAGATCATCGCGGCACACGCGTTGTACTGGTACTCCCTCGCGGCAGCGTTCGCGGCGCTGTGGTACGTCGTGTACGTGACGAAGTAGGCGGAAGCAGATGCTCACGACCGGATCGAAACTCATGCTCGGCGGCACCCTCCTGTCGGTGCTCGCGGCAATCGTCTGGGGTATCACGAAGGGCGGCAGCGTCGGCTATGTCGGCACGTTGGGGCTGATCAGCGCGGCCATCGCGTTCGCCCTGCTGTTCGTCATCACGACGTACCTGCGCGACTCCAACGTGCCGCCCAGCGCGCCGGACGCGACCACGGCGTCGGCCGCGGCGCAGATCCCCGCGACGCGCAGCATGTGGCCGGCGATCGCCGCCTTCGCCGTCGGGCTGCTCGCCGTCGGCGCCGTCACCAAACCGATCGTGTTCAAGGTGGCGATCGTCGTCCTGCTCGCGGCTGCTGTGGAGTGGATGGTGCAGGCATGGAGCGAGCGCGCCTCGTCCGATCCCGCGTACAACGCCAGCCTGCGCAAGCGGATCATCCATCCGCTCGAGCTCCCGCTGCTCGGCGCGGTCGGGGTGGCGGTGCTCGTCTACTCGTTCTCGCGGATCATGCTCTTCCTCTCGAAGGCCAACGGTCCGTTCGCGTTCATCATCGTCGGCGTGGTGATCCTCGTGTTCGCGTTCACCTTCGCCTCCCGGCCGACGCTGAAGAAGGGTGTGATCATCGGCGTCTGCACCGTCGGCGCACTTGGCGTGGTCAGCACCGGTGCGGTGATGGCGATCAGCGGGCAGCGCACGATCACGAAGCATCCGACCACCGCCGACGACGACAGCGCGCAGTGCCTGCGCGACGAGGCGCAGGTCCAGGGGCACGCCGAGTACGAGGAGATCGAACATCGCTCGTCGCAGCACGTCGCGGCCAAGAGCAACCCGGCCGCGAAGGTGATCCTCCAGAACGGCAAGCTCGTCGCGCTGACCGTGGGTGTGGACGGTGCCCAGCAGACGCTGACCATCGCCCGCAGCAACCCGACGAACATCCTGTTCATCAACAACGACGACGGGCGGTTCCGCTTGACGGCCTACGCCGGTGAGGACGTCACCACGGTCAACGGCACACAGATCAAGACGGCGCGGCGTTCGTGCACCACGCTGATCCGCAAAGATGGCGAGGAGATGCTGCACCTCGAGTTCCCGAAGACGTCGTCGGCGATCAGCGACGGCGTGCCGTACAGCCTGACGGTGCCGGGGCTGCCAGGTCAGCAGATCACGGTGGTCGTGCCGTGAACGAGGAGACCGTGAACGAGGAGAGGTCACAACACGTGAAGACCGAGCGCCGCCTGTTCCGACGTGTCGGTCTCGCGGCCAGCGCTGTGGTGCTGGCCGGCTGCGCGAAGAACGCGCCGCAGGACACGTTCCGCCCGGCCGGCGACAACGCCCGCAAGATCGACAACCTCCAGCGTCCGGTGTTCCTCGTCGCCGGCATCGTGTTGGTGATCGTCGTTGCAGCTGTCGGTTTCAGCTTGGTCAAGTACCGCGACCGCGGCCAGGAGATGCCGAAGCAGACGCACGGCAAGCCGTGGCTGGAGATTCTGCTGACGATCATCCCGGCGGTGATCCTGCTGTTCGTCGGGGTGTTCACCGTCAAGTCGGTGTTCGCGCTGGCCAAGACCAGCGACACCCAGTGCACCGTCAACGTCACCGGCCAGCAGTGGTGGTGGGAGTACGACTACCCGGCGCAGTCCGGGTGCATGCCTGGCGGGATCACCACCCCGATCGTCACGAGTGGTGAGCTGGTCATCCCCGACAAGACCAACGTGTTGCTCCACGTCACCAGCCGCGACGTCATCCACAGCTTCTGGATCCCACGGCTCAACGGCAAGCGCGACGCCGTCCCCGGCCGTGACCAGACGTTGCGGCTGCAGGCCGATCAGCCGGGGATCTACACCGGCCAGTGCACCGAGTTCTGCGGGCTGAGCCACGCGCGGATGCGCATGGCCGCGGTGAGCCTGGACGTCGGCGACTTCGCGACGTGGGTGGGCAACCAGACCAAGCCGTACACCTCCCCGGACAAGGCCACGCTGGCTGCACAGGGCGAGACGCAGTTCATCACCAACTGTTCGCGCTGCCACCAGGTCAACGGCCTGGCCAACACCGACGCAACGACAGGCGCGAAGACCCCCGTGCTCGCCAACCCCGATCTCTACGAGGTCTCCGGTGCGGCCCCGAACCTGACCGATCTGATGACCCGCACCACGTACGCCGGCGCGACGTTCGACCTGCTCACCCCGACGTGCAGGGAGAAGCTGTACAACGCCCCACCCGACCAGTTCGGCAAGCTCTACCTGCAGGGCGTCACTCCCGACTGCTTCAACGCGGGGGACCTGCGCGAATGGCTGCGCAACGCCCCCGCCAAGAAACCGATGTACTCCGCCGAGGACGAGAAGACGAACGGCAAGTACCGCGGCATGCCCAACCTCAAGCTCAGCGAGAACCAGATCGACCAACTCATCGCCTACCTGCTCCAGCGCAAGTAGAGGGAGCGCCACCACATGAGCCTCATGCAACGTCAAGCCGGTCTCGGGCCCGTCGAGCCGACGTTCGTCAGCAACTCCACGGCGCTCGGCGTGTTCCGGCGGCCGGTGAGGTCGACCGGCTGGCGCTCGTGGGTGTTCACGATCGACCACAAGAAGCTCGGGATCATGTACTCCGCGTGCGCACTGTTCTTCTTCTGCGTGGGCGGGCTCGAGGCGTTGGCGATCCGCACCCAATTGCTGCAGCCGGACAACAAGTTCCTCAGCGCCGGTCTGTACAACGAGATGTTCACGATGCACGGCACCACGATGATCTTCCTGTTCGTGATGCCGATGACGACTGGTCTGGCCAACTACCTCATCCCGCTGCAGATCGGGGCGCGTGACGTCGCGGTCCCCCGGCTGAACGCGTTCGGGTTCTGGTGCTTCCTGTTCGGTGGGATCTTCCTCAACACCTCGTGGGTCCTCGGTGGGGCGCCCGACGGCGGGTGGTTCATGTACCAGCCGAATGCCAACCCGATCTTCTCGCCGAGCCACGGCGTGGATTTCTGGGCGCTCGGCCTGCAGATCACCGGCATCGCCTCGCTGACGGGCGCGATCAACCTGATCGTCACCATCCTGAACATGCGTGCGCCCGGGATGAAGCTGATGAAGATGCCGGTGTTCACCTGGATGGTGCTGGTCACACAGTTCCTGCTGGTGTTCGCGATCCCGGTGATCACGGTCGCCCTGTTCCTGTTGTTGTTCCAGCGGGAGTTCGGAGCGACGTTCTTCAACGTCAACGCCGGAGCCGACCCATTGCTGTGGCAACACCTCTTTTGGTTGTTCGGTCATCCCGAGGTCTACATCCTGATTTTACCCAGCTTCGGCATCGTCAGCGAGGTGCTGCCGGTGTTCGCCCGCAAGCCGCTGTTCGGCTACAAGTTCGTCGTCTTCTCCGGAGCGGCGATCGGCTTCATGGGCTGGGGAGTGTGGGCGCACCACATGTTCGCCAGCGGTCTCGGCCCTGTCAGCGTCGCGGTGTTCTCCGTGAGCACGATGCTCATCGCCATCCCGACCGGCGTGAAGATCGTCAACTGGACGCTCACGCTGTGGGGCGGCAAGTTGCGCTACACGACGGCGATGATGTTCGCGATCGGGCTGGTCATCGAGTTCACGATCGGTGGGCTGTCCGGTGTCACCCACTCGGTGTCGCCGAGTGACACCCAGCAGACCGACACGTACTACATCGTCGCCCACTTCCACTACGTGTTGTTCGGTGGGGCGATCTTCGGGATCTTCGCCGGGCTCTACTACTGGTGGCCGAAGGTCTTCGGCAAGGTGCTCAGCGAGCGCTTGGGCAAGTGGAACTTCTGGCTGATGGTGGTCGGCATGAACATGACGTTCGGCCCGATGCACATCCTCGGTCTGCAGGGCCAGCCACGGCGGATGGTCGTCTGGCCGTCCAAGCTGACAGGTGACGGGTTCTTCGACCTCGCGTTCTGGAACAAGGTCGCGTCGACGGGGTCGTACATCCTCGCCATCGGCATCTTCCTGTTCTTCGTCAACGTGGTCGTCACCACTCGCAAGAAGGAGCGCGCCCCGCTCGACCCGTGGGACGCGCGCAGCATGGAGTGGATGACGACGAGCCCGCCGAAGGAGCACAACTTCGACGCGATCCCGATGGTCCATGCGCTCGACGAGTTCTTCCACCGCAAGTACGAGGAGATCGACACCGACGCCGGTCCACGCTTGGTCAAGGTCAAGACCGCAGAGGAGATCCTGGCCGAGCAGGAAGCGAACGCGGACAAGCACATCCACATGCCGTCGCCGTCCTACTGGCCGATCGTGCTGGCCTTCGGACTGCCGATCATGGCGTACGGGATCATCTTCACCCGGGTCCTGTCCGTGATCGGCGGGGCGATCATCCTGCTGGCGATCTTCGGCTGGGCGCTCGAGCCGTCCGTCGCCGACGAAGCCGACTTCGTGCTGCCACCCGATGACGGGGGCGGCCCCACCACGCCGAAGGAGCTCACCTCCGTTGTCTGAGTCGGAGACCACCACAGAGCCGGCACCTGGACAGCAGGTCGCCGAGCACGCCGCGGACTGGCTCGCCGCGGACGAGGCCGTGCCCGGCATGCCCGACGTGTTCCTCGGCGACCACGAGGGAGCCGGCGTCATCGATGCCAGCAGCACGACGGCGACCGAACCGGCGCGAGGCCCGGAACACGCGCACATGCACACCACCACCGGCCTGTCCAACAACAAGCTGGCGATGTGGCTGTTCCTCGGCAGCGAGTGCCTGCTGTTCGGCGGGTTGATCTCGACCTACATGCTCTACCGCGGCAGGCACGTCGGCACGCCGGGGCCGGCGCAGGTGTACGACATCCCGTTCACCTCGGTCAGCAGCTTCGTACTGCTGATGAGCTCGTTGACGATGGTGCTCGCGGTCAACGCCGCGCAGGTCAAGGACGACCGCAACACCAAGCTGTGGCTGACCGTCACCGCGATGCTCGGGGCGACGTTCGTCGGTGGCCAGGTCTACGAGTTCACGTCCTTCTACCACGAGGGTCTCGGTTTCACCACGAGCTTGTTCAGCTCGAGCTTCTTCTCGCTGACCGGCTTCCACGGTGTGCACGTCACGGTCGGCGTGATCATGCTGCTGGCGATGGTCGCGATCATCAGCCGCAGCAAGGTGCCGGGCGACAAGGCAGAGGTGATCGAGCTGGTCGGGTTGTACTGGCACTTCGTCGACATCGTGTGGATCGTGATCTTCACCCTCGTCTACCTGATCCCGTCGTGAGGTCGTCGCCATGAGCACCGTCATCGAACCGACTCCGGAGATCCACCAAGGGCACGGCGAGGATTCCGCCCACGTTCCGGGAGCGCACAAGTCGACGAGCTTCTACATCACGGTCGCGCTCGCGCTTGCGGTGATGACGGCGCTGGAGACGTCGACGTACTGGTGGAACTACGGCCACTTCTTCATGCCCGTGCTGCTGATCCTGATGACCGTCAAGTTCTTCACGGTGGTCTCGTTGTTTATGCACCTGAAGTACGACAACCGCCTGTTCGCGCTGCTGTTCTACATGGGGCTGTTCCTCGCGGTCGGCGTCTACATCGCTGCGCTGGCGACGTTCAAACTGTTCTCCGGACATTGAGATGATCGTGTTGGCGTACGCCAACCCGTGGCGCTTCCAGTCCGACCCCGAGGTCTACGTCCTGGTCGCGTTCCTGATCTGCGCCTATGTCTACGCTGTCCGCGTCATCGGCCCCGGGGCGGTGCAGCCAGGACAGCCTGTCGTCACGCGCCGGCACATCGGCTGCTTCATCGGGGCGATGATGCTGCTGTTCGTAGCGAGCACGTGGCCGATCCACCAGATCGGCGAGGAGTACCTGTACAGCGTGCACATGGTCCAGCACATGATGCTCAGCTACTTCATGCCGCCGTTGGTGCTGCTGGCCACGCCGGAGTGGTTGCTGCGCACGTTGATCGGCGACGGGCGCGCCTACCGAGTGCTGAAGTTCGCGACGAAGCCGGTCTTCGCCGGTGTCGTGTTCAACGCGGTCGTCGTCGTCACCCACATCCCCGCTGTCGTCAACCACGCCGTGCTCAGCGCGCCCGAGCACTACTCGCTGCACTTCCTGCTGGTGATGGCGTCGTTGTTGATGTGGATGCCCGTGGTCGGCCCGTTCCCCGAGCTGCAGATGAGCTATGCGGGCAAGATGGTGTACCTGTTCGCGCAGAGCGTCGTCCCGGTGATTCCCGCCGCCTGGCTGACGTTCGCCGACGGCGTGGTCTACAAGGTCTACGCCGAACCCGTGCGGGTGTGGGGCCTGACCGTCACCGACGACCAGCAGCTCGCCGGGGCGATCATGAAGATCGGTGGCTCGTCGTACCTGTGGGGGATCGTGATCTTCATGTGGTTCAAGCGGTTCGGCACGAACTGGAAGGAAGAGGCGACGTTCCGGCGCACCGGCACCATCGCCAACGGGATCGGCTCTGCGTTCCCGGTCGAGCTCCCGACCTCGACGCCGCAGCCGAACTGGGTGCCACGCGACTCGGTGCCGGTGACCCGCGCGTCGGAGCCGATCTCCTCGCGCTGACGCGTCGGCCGAGCGGCGAGCTGCCGGCTCAGTCCCAGCGGAACGTCGCCGCGGCGGCCAGCGGCGTGACCACTGCCCACGCGGCAAGCACCGACCATGACCCAGCCGGGTGGCTGCCGGCGTGGGCGAGCGCGGCGCGGAGCACGTCGGCGAGCGCTCCCGATGGCAGGGCTCGGGCGACCGCGCGGATCGGGCCGGGCAGCTTGGCGAACGGGATCACCATCCCGCCGAGCAGGAGCAGCACGATGTAGAGCCCGTTCTGCGCGGCGAGGTTGATCTCACCGCGCAGCCGCCCGGCCATCGTCAGGCCGATCCCGGCGAACGCGAACGTACCGACGATCACCGCCGCTGCCGCAGCAACCCAGTTCGGCGCACCCGGTCGCCACCCGACCGCGTACGCCACCGGGATCAGCACCGCGAACTGGAGGAGCTCGACGACCACGACCGCGCCGATCTTCGCCGCGATCAGCCGCGGGCGGCCGAGTGGCGTCGTCCCCAACCGCTTGAGCACGTGGTAGGTACGCTCGAAGCCCGTCCCGATCCCGAGGCTGACCATCGCCGTGCTCATCACCGCGAGGGCGAGGATGCCGGGAGCGAGGAACTCGACGGGATCCTTCGTATCTGTCGGCAACACGTCGACGAGGCTGAAGAACACCAGCAGCAGCACGGGGATGATCAGCGTCAACAGCAGCTGCTCGCCGTTGCGCACGACGAGCAGCACCTCCATCCGCAGCTGGGTCAGCAGCCGGCTCACGCCGGACCCCGCTCGCTCATCCCGCGCGCGCCCGATGATTCGCTCGCGACGTCGCTCATCGGGCGGTGTCGCCGGCGGTGAGGCGGCGGAACACATCCTCGAGGCGTTGCGCGCCACCGCGCACGTCGTCGAGGGGGTGGCCCTGCTCCTCCAGCCACCCGCCGAGCTGGGCCACCAGCCGCGGGTGCGGCGCTGCAGCGATCACGTATTCGCCCGGACCGACCCGCGCCGCGACCATCCCGATCGCAGCGCAGAGCGCGTCGAGGTCGAGGTCGGGGCTGCTGTGGAAGCGGATCTCGTCGTGCCCGCTGCGCAGCTCGGCGAGCGTGCCGTCGGCGATCACCCGGCCGGCGTCGAAGATGACCGCACGGTGCGCGACCCGCTCGGCCTCGTCCAGCTCGTGGGTGGCGAGCACGACGGCACATCCGCCATCCGCGAGATCGCGGATGATCTGACGGATCGTGTCGCGCCCGTTGATGTCGACACCCGACGTCGGTTCGTCGAGGAAGGCGACGTCGGGGCGGCACGCGAGCGCGAGCGCGAGCGCGAGCCGCTGCTTCTCACCCCCGCTCAGACGGCGCCACGTCGCGCCCGACCGATCCGTGAGCCCGACCTGCTCGACGAGCGCAACGGCGTCGGCGCCTTTGCCGGCCAGCGCGGCGTGGTGGCGCACCGCGTCGAGCACGCGCACGCTCGGGTACACGCCGCCCTCCTGGAGCATCACGCCCATCCGCTCGCTGAGCCTTCGCTGATCGCGAGCGGGGTCGAAGCCGAGCACGCGCACGCTGCCGCCGGCGGCGCGCCGGTACCCCTCGCAGACCTCGATCGTGCTGGTCTTGCCGGCACCGTTCGGCCCGAGCACAGCGGTGACCTCTCCGTGGCGGGCGAGGAACGAGACCGCGTCGACGGCGAGCAGGTCGCCATAACGAACGCTCAGCGAATCGACCTCGACGGCGACATCCGTCGTCGTCGTGCTCGAACTCACAGCTGCAACCTAGGGCGTGGGGTTATCCTCATGCGACTGTGATCGACGTGCGCCTGCTCCGCTCCCAGCCCGAGGTGGTTCGCGCTGCGCTCGCCCGCCGGCACAGCCCGGAGGTCCTCGTCCAGCTCGAGCGGGCGATCGTGCTCGACATCCGCACCCGCGAGCTCGTCGCGCGACGCGACGCAACGCGCTCCGAGGTCAACGAGCTGTCCAAGCAGGTCGGCCAGATGCGCCGCGCCGGGGATGTCGAGGGCGCAGCCGAGATGCAGCAGCGCAGCCGCAAGCTCGGCGATCACGAGCAGTTGTTGGACAACGAGCATGACGTGTTGCAGGCCGAGCTGCACGGGCTGCTGCTGCGGATCCCCAACCTTCCCCACGCTGACGCACCTGACGGTGTCGCTGACCACGACAACCCGGTCGTCAAGGGGCCCGTGCACCTGCCCGGCACGTTCGCCGAGCACCAGCGGGTGCCGCATTGGGAGACCGCCAGCGCGCTCGGCATCCTCGACAACGAACGGGCGACGAAGATCAGCGGGGCGATGTTCACGATGCAGCGCGGCCTCGGGGCGACGCTGTCGCGGGCGCTGTGCCAGTACGCGATCGACCGCAACGCCGACGCGTTCGAGGAGATCCGTCCGCCCTCCCTCGTCTCGACCGCCACCCTGACCGCGACCGGCCAGCTGCCGAAGTTCGCCGACGACGCGTTCGCGATCGAGCGCGACGGGTTGTGGTGCATCCCGACGGCTGAGGTGCCGTTGACATCGCTGTACGCCGGCGAGGTGCTCGATGCCGAGGTGCTGCCACTGCGGCTGATGGCGTACAGCCCGTGCTATCGCCGCGAGGCCGGTTCGGCCGGCCGCGACACCCGCGGCATGCTCCGCGCCCACGAGTTCGACAAGGTCGAGATCCTCGCCCTGGTGACTCCGGAGCAGGGCCCTGCGACGCTGGAGGAGCTGCTCGGCAGGGCGGAGGCGCTGATCGACGATCTCGGGTTGCCGTACCGGATCATCGAGATCTGCACCGGCGACCTCGGCCAGAGCCATCACCGCAGCTTCGACATCGAGGTGTTCGCGCCCGGTTGTGACGCGTGGTTGGAGGTCAGCTCGGTGAGCTGGTTCAGCGACTACCAGGCGCGCCGTGGCGACATCCGCTACCGGGTGGCCGGCCATCGCGGCACGAACGTCGTCCACACCCTCAACGGCTCGGCGCTCGCCGTGCCGCGGGTCTGGGCGGCGATCGTCGAGAACTTCCGCCAGGTCGATGGCTCGGTCGCCCTGCCGCACGTGCTGCTTCCGTACATGCGCGGCGCGACGGTGATCGCCCGGAAGTGAGCGCCGCTGCCGATCCGGTCGCCGCGCTGGTCGATCTCGCCCGACGCCGCGCCGACTACGAGGCCGCGGGGTTCGACGTCGCGGACGTCGGCCTCGACCCGGTCGAGCAGTGGCAGCGCTGGTACGCGCAGGCCGTCGAGGCCGGGTGCGTCGAGCCCAACGCGTTCGTGCTCGGCACCGTCGACGCAGCGGGCTTCCCGCAGACCCGCTTCCTGCTCGCCCGTGGGGCGGACAGCGCCGGGTTCGTCTTCTACACGAACTACGAGTCGGCGAAGAGTGGCCAGCTCGCGGCGCACCCGCAGGCGTCGATGCTGTTCACGTGGCTGCAGCTGCACCGCCAGCTGCGCGTCGTCGGGCTGGTCGAGCGGGCGTCGGCACAGGAGAGCGACGCGTACTTCGCCAGCCGGCCGCGCTCGTCGCAGATCGGGGCGTGGGCCTCGCCGCAGTCGCAGCCGCTACGGGATCGCGGCGAGCTCGAGGACCGTGTGGCGCAGTTCGAAGCCAGGTTCGCGAGTGTCGACGCGGTGCCCCGTCCCGCGCACTGGGGAGGATGGCGGCTCGTCCCGACGATGATCGAGCTGTGGCAGGGCCGCCCGAGCCGGCTGCACGACCGGATCCGCTACACGCGCGACGCACCGGGCGCGCCGTGGGTCGTCTCCCGGCTCGCCCCCTGACCCGGCGACGTCGCCACTTCGTCAGGCGCGCGCCGGTTGCCACGCGGCAGCCGCTGCGGCGAGCGCCGCGACCAGCGCCTCGGTGTGCGGGGCCAGGCCAGGACCTTCCCAATCGGCCCACATCGGAGTCGAACCGCGCACCCTCGGCGGCAGCTCGATCTGCACGCCTCGAGAGCGGGGGAGGTTGACCGGGTTGTTGCCGTGCATGCCGCGCAGATCGCTGGGGATCCGGTCCAGCTCGGTGACGATGTCGTATGCCGGGAGAGCGGTACGCAGCGCGTCGCCGACGTGCTCGGCCAGCTCGCGGTTCTGACCGCCGAGCAGCAGGCTCGTGAACAGCCCGCGGCGCCCGAAACCGTGCACGGTCACCACGACGTCGACGTGTTCGACGAACGCCGCCAAGGCCGGCGATTCAGCGGGGGCGACGCGGTGCGAGGGGATGTGCCAGTCGAGGTCCGGTGGCTGACACACCGCGTAGAGGCTCGCCGCGCACCGCGCTGCGGCGTCGCGGGCGATGACGTCGGTCATCTCCTCCAACGATCCGCCGTGGTACGCCATGAACCCGAACGAGCTGCGCAGCACCAGCTCCTCGACGACGCCGGACGTGGCCAGCAGGTCCGCGAACGGGCGGTCGCTCGGCGTCACGTCGGGTCCGGTGTCGGTTGCCGGCGCAGCGCCCAGGCGGCGACCACCGCAGCGCAGATGGCGACGCACGCCGCAACGACAATGGTGGTCTGGTTGCGCTGGATGAACGACGCCAGCGACTCCTGCCACGACGTCGCCTTGCTGATCACCCGGTCGTCGCTGCGGTCGCGGATGCTGTTGTACCAGTACCACGACAGGTAGATGCCGGTCAGCAGGACGAACACGCCGGCGACGTACTCGAACACGGCCATCCCCTTGCGCAGCACGGACAGCAGTGCCGTGTTGGCCATCGCCAGGGTGACCGTCAGTCCCGTGACGATCAGGCCCATCCCCAACCCGTACAGGGCGATGGCGACGACGCCGTGGGCGATCCCGTCGGTGCTCACCGCACCGAGCACGACCGCCGAGAACGGACCGATCGTGCAGCCGATCGAGGCGACCGCATAGGCGACGCCGAACACGAACATCGAGCGGACGGTCCGGTCGCGCTGGCCGATGTCGAGCTTCGGCGTGGTGAACGGGATGCGGTAGCCGAGGATCATCGCGATCCCGAGGACGATCAGGGCGACACCGATCGCGAGCGAGATCCACGGGGCCTTGTCGACGAACCAGCTCGTCGACCACTTGTAGATCGCGCCGATGACGATGAACACCAAGAGGAACCCGGTCGACACTGCGACGCTGACCGTCAGCGCGCGGCGGATCGAGCTGCGTTCCGTCCCAGGCCGCAGGTTCTCCATCCCGAGGAAGTAGAGGAGGTAGGTCGGCAGCAGCACGAACCCGCACGGGTTCACAGCGGCGACCAGCCCCGCCGAGAACGACGTCGCGAACCGGCCGTCGACGGCGATCACGACAGCAGCGCCTGGACGGAGCTGTGGATCGTCCCCAGGTCGATCTGCCCGGTCTGCTTGACGATCGTGCCGTTCGCCGCGACGAACAGGGTCACCGGCTGGGTGCTCAGACCGGCGGCCGTGGCGAACCTGCCGTCGCCGTCGTACAGCAGCTCGTAGTCGACGCCGCGATTCTTGGCGAACTGCACCTCGGTCTCGGTCGGCGCGACGGCGTCGATGCCGACGAAGCGGACCTTGTCACCGTACTGATCGTGCGCGCTGACGAAGTCGGGCAACTCCTTCTCGCACGGGACGCAGGTCGATGTCCAGTAGTTGATCACCAGCGGCTGACCGAGCAGGTCGGCGGTGGAGAACGCATCGCCGGCTTCGGTGCGCACCGTGACATGTGGCAGCGGGGTTCCCTGGATCGCCGCGTTCGTGTTCAACGGTGCCTGGTCGAGTGGGTGGTTGGCGTCGATGTGGACGGTGGCGTCGTTGGGCGCTGTCGTTGTGCCGCTCAGCTCGTAGCCGATGGCGACCGAGGCGACGGCAGCGACCACGAGCGACCCGATCAACAGCCGTCTGCGCACCTTCACGCCGGAGCAGGTTAGTGGTGTGCCACACGCGGCGGCCCGCGTGCCTCCTGCCGCCGGCGGGGAGATCCGGCGGCAGGAGGCAGCGTCCGAGGCAGCCCGGGGGTCGATCAACGTCGCCCCGGACCAGCGATGCGCCAGCCCCGTCGCGTCAGGCGACGAGGTGCGGGGGGATCGGGACCTCGTCGATGAGCAGGACCGGGCGGGGATGCTTCGGTGGCCGGCCGCGAGGCCGCTTGTTGAGGACCACCCGGCCGTTCTCGATCAGCTCACCGCCCCACACACCCCACGGCTCCGCTCGTTCGAGCGCGCCTTGGAGGCAGCTCGGGGCGAGCGCGCACTTGCCGCAGATCGCCTTGGCGCGGGCCGTGTCGAGCGGGACGTCCGAGAAGAACAGGTGGGTGAGCGTGCCATGGCCGTCGGCGCAGCGAGCCTGGGGGAGACGCGGCGTGACGGGCGTGTCGGTGTCGCCGTCGAGCAGCTCGTCGAGGACGAACTCGTCGAACTCGTCGTCGATGTCCGTGTCGATGTCCGTGCGGATGTCCGTGCGGATATCCGACGTGGCGACGTCGAACGTGGCGACGTCGAACGTGGCGACGTCGAACGTGACGGCGATGGGTGGAAGTTCGTCGTTCGTGGATTCGAGGATGTTCGTGGCGTACATGTCGTGTGTTCCTTCTCGGACGGGGAGGAGGTGAGGAAAATGCGAAAGGCCGCCGGGATCCTGGGATCCCGACGGCCTCGGAGGGTGCTTGCGACGTGGTCTACGTCGGTCGCTTCCCGAGGCGTCGGGCTGGGCGCTTGATCATGGTGACGAGGTTCATGAATGAGGGGTTCATGCCGCGATCCACCTGAGCGCACCACTCATACGCATGACCCGCAGAGCGCGGGCGCGCGGCGGTAGCTGGTGCGGCTACGAGTCGTGCGGTGGAGCTGCTGATCATGGGCTGGGTGCTTTCCGTTCGCCGGAGGGTTCCGGGCTTTCCTGAACTTCTTCGGACCGTCGTGGGTTCGTCGACCGTCACAGCTGTGGCGGACGTAGGTAGGGAACCACGTCGCCGGTGCCGCCGTCAACCTATTTGCGGTCGCGAGCGGTCTGTGGCGTGCGTCACTCGGCTGCCGGCTGCCGGCGACGGTGCCGGATCGGGGAGCCGGGCCAGCTCGCGCACGAACAGCCGCTCCCGGTACCAGCGCAGCTCCTCGATGCTCTCGCGGATGTCGTCGAGGGCGCGGTGGCTGCCCTGCTTGTGCGGACGCCCGCGATTGAAGTCCGGGTACCACCGTCTGGCCAGCTCCTTGATGCTGCTGACGTCGACGCTGCGGTAGTGCAGATAGTCCTCGATCGCCGGCAGGTAGGCGGCGAGGAACCGGCGATCGGTGCCGATCGAGTTGCCGCACAGCGGCACCGATCGTGGCGACGGGACGTGCTCGACGATGAACGCCAGCGTCTGTGCGCCGGCCTCGTCCAGCGGGATGCTGGAGGCGCGGATCGCGTCGAGCAGACCGCTCTTGGTGTGCATCTCGACCACCACCGGCTCCATCAGCGCCAGCGCCGTCTCGTCCTGGTGCACGACCAGGTCGGGACCCTCGGCGATGATCGTCAGGTCGTCGTCGGTGATGATCGTGGCGATCTCGACGATGACGTTCCTGGCCGGATCCAGCCCGGTCATCTCGAGATCCATCCAGGCCAGCACGCGATCCGACACTATGCGACCCCGGCACGGGACCCGCGGTACGGTCGCCGCGATGTCCGAACCAGCTCGCCCCGACGACGTGCCGGTCCGGCCCGCCGCGACCGTCATGCTGCTGCGTGACACCGACGACGGGATCGAGGTGTTCATGCTCCGCCGCACGATGAGCGCGACGTTCGCCAGCGGCATGTACGTGTTCCCGGGCGGCAGGGTCGACGCGAACGACGGGGAGGGTGACGAGGGGTTCCTCGTCGCCGCGATCCGCGAGTGCTACGAGGAGGCCGGCGTCCTGCTCGTCGAGGAGCCCGATGGGACGTTGATCGCCGACGGCCATCCCGCCCTCGGCCACCGCGAGGCCGTCCACGACGGCACGCTCGGCATCCACGCCCTGTGCGATGAGCACGGGCTGCGCCTGGCGACGGACCGGATGGCCTACGTCGCGCACTGGATCACGCCACGCGGTGAGTCGCCGCGCCGCTTCGACACCCGCTTCTTCCTCGCCGTCGCGCCGAGCGGCCAGAGCTCGGCGCACGATGACACCGAGACGATCGCCAGCGAGTGGGTGCGCCCGGTCGACGCGCTCACCCGCCAGCGCAAGGGGGAGATGATGATGATGCCCCCGACGATCGCCAACCTCGAGTTCGTGGCAGCGTTCGACACGGCCGACGCCGCGCTGGCCGCCGGGCACGAGG
>JBBQTN010000007.1:0-52429 GCA_038213195.1 Acidimicrobiales bacterium
GAGCCCCGGGTTCCCTGGCGATCAGCCGTGAACGACGCGGCGCGCGTCTCGATGCAGCCCAGCCCCTGAACGGTTCGCGTCAGAGGACGAGGTGTCAATGTGCGAGTTGGACGTCCGCTGCGCGGAGGCGGCGGGCCAGTCCGACGAGCAGCTTCTTCGCGAGGTGCGGAGAGCTCTCGACGAGCGCGGAGAACTCACGTTGACCGATCACCTCGGCGACGAGCTCGGTCTCGGCGACGATGGACGCCGTGCGGGGGCCGCCATCCAGTAGTGCGACCTCGCCGAAGAAGTCGCCGGCCCCAATCGTGGCGACCTGGCGGTCACCGATGTCGACACGTGCCGTGCCTTGGACGATCACGATGAACTCATGACCGTTGTCGCCCTCGCGAGCAAGTACTTGACCGGCCGGGAAGCGGAGCTGGGTCGTCGCGCCGGCGATGAGCTCGAGCTCCTTGGTGGTGCACGCTGAGAACAGCGCGACACCCTTCAGCTGCTCGATGGCTGCCCTGTTGTGCTTCATCACGCCCTCCTTGGCTCAGGTGCGTCGCTGATGCTACGCGCGCGCACCAGGGCGCTGGCTCGTCGGAGTGCACCTGCCGGCTCCGCCAACCCTGACCATCGATGAACAGCGGCCACGCGGCTGCCGGGACGATGAGTCCTGTCCGGCCACGGAGGTCGCTGAAGTAGGGTCGTTCGGTGGCCGCTGAGACCGTCATCCCGGAGGGGACGGTGACCGTGTTGTTCACCGATCTGGTCGGCTCGACGACAATGAATCAGCAATTGGGGGACGAGAACTCGCGCTCGATCGAACGATCCGTCGAGCAGTTGGTGATGGAACTCGTCGGTGCGAACCGGGGTGTGCCGATCAAGGAGATCGGCGACGGGGTGATGGCCGCGTTCGGATCCGCGAGGCGGGCGGTGACGTGTGCGCGGGAGATCCAGCGGGCGATGGTGGCGCGCAACCGCGCGGATCCGGCAGTGCACCTGCAGATGCGCATCGGCTTGCACACCGGCGAGGTGCTCTCGGAGAACGGCGATCTGCACGGGGAGACGGTGATCATCGCCAAACGGATCGAGAGCCTCGCGCCTCCCGGCGGTGTGCTCGCGTCGGCGACGGTGCAACTCGTCTTGGGCACCGCACGCGACGAGCTCGTGGATCGGGGCGAGTTCGAGTTGAAGGGCATCGCGTCGAGGTGGCGATTGTTCGAGGTGCCGTGCGCGCCGACCGGCACTGATGTGGTGCTCGGCGACAATCGCCCGACCCCGTTCACCGGGCGCCAGCACGAGCGGGCCCGGCTGCAGGCGCTGGTGCGCGAGGCAGCCACCGGTACGGGTGCGCTGGTGCTGATCTCGGGTGAGGCTGGAGCCGGCAAGAGCCGACTGGCCGCCGAGGCCGTCGCGGAGGCGCAACGGCATCAGATGACGGTGCTGACCGGACAGTGCCTCGACCTCGACGTACCCCCTCCCTACCAGCCGCTCCTCGATCAGCTCGAACAGGCCGCGCAGCAGACGACGTCGGAGCGGATGAGGGTGGCGCTCGGTGAGAACGCAGCGGAACTGGCGACGTTGATGCCGGTGCTGCGCCAGCGCTACGACGACATCCCCGAAACTCCGAGCCTGCCTCCCGATCAGGAACGCCAGTACGTGCTCCACGGAGTCCAGGCGTTCATGAAGCGCGCCGCGGCCAATCGACCGGTGCTGCTGCTCTTCGAGGATCTGCACTGGGCGGACGAGTCGAGCCTGCTGCTGCTCGAGCACCTCGCGCCGGTGTTGGGTTCGATGGGCCTGCTGGTGATCGGGACGTACCGCCACACCGACCTCGACGGCAGCCGGCCGATGAGCCGTTCTCTGGCGAACCTCGCGCGTGGACGGCATGCGGTCGAGATCCGCCTGCCCCTGCTCGGTCGGGACGACGTCGGTGTCCTGCTCGCGAACCGTGCCGGTCGGCCACCACCGGCCGAGCTCGTCGACGTCGTCCACGCCGAGACGGACGGGAACCCGTTGTTCGTGGAGGAGGTCTTCCGCCACCTGCACGAGGCGGGCAAGCTGTTCGACGAGGGGGGACAGTGGGTGAGCGGGGTCACGCTGAGCGAGACGGAGGTTCCGCGTGGCGTGCAACGGGTCATCGCCCGACGTCTCGAACAGCTGTCGAGCGGCACGCGCCGGTTGCTGGCGATCGCTGCGGTGATCGGACGAACGTTCTCGTTCGATCTCCTGGCTGCCGTCAGTACGTCGACCGATGACGCGATCTTCGAGGCGCTCGAGGAGGCTGCACCCTTGGGCTTGATCACCGAGAGCGTCGCCCTGCGTGAGGCGTCGTACGTCTTCGTCCATGAGCAGTTCCGTCAGAGCCTGCTCGGCGAGCTCTCCCTCCCACGCCGTCAGCGTCTCCACGTCGGGGTCGCCGACGCGCTGGAGCGGCGCAGCTCCCCGTCGTCGAGCACGTCGATCGTCGCGGTGGCGAACCACCTCGAGCTGGCCGGTTCCGCTGCTCCGAGTGAGCGCACCGCGGCGGCGTTGGTGGGCTCCGCCACGAGTGCCCTCGACGCACTCGCGTTCGAGGACGCCCTGCGAGTCGTGCAGCGCGCGCTCACCTATCTCGACGAGGACGATCACGAGGGACGGGCGCGCGTCGCCGCGCTGCTCGCCCGGGCCTTGCGGGGCAGCGGGCAGGTCGAGGAGGCGTTGACCACGCTCGACCGGGCCCTGGCCCCGCTGTCATCGATGAGCGACTCCCGCGCCCGTCTGCTACTCCAGCGGGCGGCGCTGCTGCTCGACCAGTTCAGGGCAGAACCGACGCTTGAGGACCTCGCACTGCTCCTCGAGCACTACCGCCGCGCCGGCGATCAGGTCGCTGAGCTCGAGGTGCTGCTGGCGCTCGGCCGGGCGCACTACATCCTTTCGCTGGATCGACGCGAGTCCGCTGAGCCCTGCCGCGCGTCCTACGCTGCCGCTCATCAGCTCGCTGAGCACCTCGAAGACAAGGCGTCGATGGCGCGGGCGTTGCTTCCCACCGCGTGGTTCATCGACTACTGGCCGGACTATCGCACCGTCGCCAACGAGAACCTCCGCGAGGCGCTCCGCCTCAGCCAGGAGCTCGGGAACGAAGACCTGATCATCGACTGCCTGACGACGCGTCTGCGGGTGGGTTGGGAGAACGTCACCCATGCGGACGCCGAGGCACTGCAGCAGCGATTGGAGTCGCGGCGGGACCCGGTTCGGCTCAAGGAGTTCTGCTTCTGGATGATGTGGTACGAGCTGGCCGCTGGGGAGTTCCGGCGCTGCGTCGACGTCTGCGACCGCGGCCTGGCCCTCGCCACCCAGCTCGCAGCTGCGCCGGTGCAATACGGCTCGATCAAGTCGATGGCCCTCGTCGAACTCGGTCGCTTCGACGCAGTCGACGACGCCATCGCCCAAGAGGTCACCGACGATCACCATCCGTTCGGCCAGGCCATGGCGCACGTGGCGAGGTTGACCTACCTGGAGCGGCTCGGAGCGTTCCCGGAGGCGATCGAGTGCGCCCTCACCACGCATCCCGTCGCGGTCGAGCTCTCCCGGTTCTGGATGCAGCGGCTGATCGTCAACGCGCTGACGTCGGTCCGCGCCCGATTGCTGATCGACGGCGAGGATCTGCCGTTCGCGGCTCGTCAACTGCTCGACACCGCGGAGGCCAAGCCGATGGTCAATGAGCGCGCCGAGCTGCTGCTACGGATCGGATCGCCGCGGCAGGCACTCGAGCTGCTCGCGCCGACAACTGTGCACCTCGAGCAGGTCGAGCACCATCGCCGGCTCACCGCAGCACTGCTGACGCTGGCCGAGATCCATCTCGCGCTCGACGACCACCACGCCGCCGAGATCGTCTGCCGTCACGGGCTCGACATCGCCGACCGCCACGAACAGGGTTCGTTGATCTGGCAGCTCCGGCTCGTCCTCGCCTGCGCGCTCGAAGCCGCCCGTGGTCGCGGCGGGGAGGCCCGACAGGAGCGAGATCGCGCCGGCGAGGAGCGCGCAGTGCTCGCGGCCCGGATCGCCGACCCTGTGCTGCGCGACCGTTTCGAGCGCACGGCGCTCTCTTCCAGATGGGGACCGAGATGACCGAGCTCCATGGCTCCTGCGACGAGCGGTTCCGACCACTCGAGCTGTTGATGCGCGCCAACCAGGAGAGTGGCCTCGACGAGGGTGCCTCATTGGCCGTGACGCTGAACGGCCGACCGGTCGTCGACCTCTGGGCCGGATTCGCGAACACTGCGCGCACGGTCGAGTGGTCGCGGGACACGCTGGTGTGCGTCTTCTCCACCTCCAAGATCATGGTGACGATCCCGATCCTGATGCTGTGGGACCAAGGCCTCATCGATCTCGACGCGCCGATCTGCCGGTACTGGCCCGAGTTCGGCCGCAACGGCAAGGCGACCATCACGACCCGACAGGTGATGACGCACACGGCTGGGCTGCCCGGGTTCGGCAGGGCCATCAGCGCAGCGGAGCTCCACCACTGGAACACGATGATCGAGATCATCGAGAACGCCGAACTCTGGTACGAACCGGGAACGATCAGCTGCTATCACGCCAGCACGTACGGGTTCATCCTCGGCGAGCTCGTCCAGCGGATCTCCGGGCGGCCCTTTGCCCGATATTTCGCGGACGAGCTCGCGCGACCGCTCGACGCCGACTTTCACTTCGGTATCACCGACGCCGGCGATCGAGCGCGCGTCGCCGGCCTGTTCTGGCCCGACCTCAGCACCGCCGTGTTGTCACCGACGGGTCAACGGTTGAGCAGCGAGGTCGAGATCGAGGACCTGTCGCTGCCTGCGGCGATGGCGACGGTGAGTCCCGGGGGCCGTGGGTTCGGCAACGCACGATCGATGGCCCGGATCGGATCGATGCTGACGCTCGGAGGTGAACTCGACGGCCGGCGCTACCTCAGCAGCGAAACCGTCCGCGAGGCAACCCGCGAGCAGCTCTACGCCGAGGACCTGATGTTCGGCCCGATGCGGCGCGGCCTCGGGTTCGGACTCGACTCGAAGGAGTTCCCCGCGCCGACACCGACGACCTTCCACTGGGGTGGCTTCGGCGGCTCGTTCATCACGATGGACAGCGAATCCGGGATCACCTGCGCCTACGCACCCAATCGCCTCCTCAGCGGAGACGGACGCCCCCCAACGTCCGAGCCCGTCATGGGACAAATCGTCGGAGACCGTTTCAACGAGTGGTGGCGCACCATTGGTGACGTATCGCGCGCGCTCAGCTGACGCCCGAGTGGCTGTCTATTTGAAGTATGCGTGCACGTCGTAGACGGTGTTTCTCGGTAGGTTCGGAAACTCCGCTTCGATGGCCGCGGGAACGACCTGCGCCTCGACGAAGTTGTCGAACTGCTCGCGGGTCTCCCAGACATCGACCACCCTCAGACCGTCGCTGGTCTGGGCGGCCCAGTGGAACAGGCACCCTGGGTCTGGGTGCTTGTCGCCCGGGGTGATGCCCATCTTGTTGATCGCCCGGTCGTAGTGGTCGAGTGAGGCGCCGTCGAAGTCCTGGACTACGGCAATGGTCATGTGGTGCTCCCTTGCGCAGGTCGCGAAGAAGGCGACGCTGCCGTACGGGCGGCGTTCGAGCACGCCGTCCCCCGCAGCTTGCCGACCACCCTTTCGATTCCCTGTCGGTTGGCAGCCGCGCGGACGAGGTGGAGGTCGGACACCGCGCGACTCCATCGCGGCGATGCACCCTTCGGTCGATGGGTGTTGGATTCGAGGTGGTGGACTGGTGCGATGATGTCGATCCCGCCGCTTCGGTATGCGCACACAGGTGCCGTCAGCCTGGCGTTCCAGATCTTTGGTTCGGGTGAACGCGACGTCCTCGTGATCCCGCCGATGGCGCACAACATCGAGTTGATGTGGGAACGCTGGGAGTTCCGGCGAGTATTCGACCGGATGGGCCGTTTTGCTCGTGTCGTGCATTTCGACAAGCGCGGCACCGGCGCATCGGATCGAACCGTGCCGGTGCCGACCCTGGACGAACGCGTCGATGACGCGCGTGCGGTCATGGACGCCGCAGGTCTGGATCGGTGTGTGTTCTACGGGATCTCCGAGGGTGGCCCGATGGCGTTGCTGTTCGCCGCCACGTACCCCGAGCGCGTCAGCGGGCTGATCTTGCACGCGACCGCGCCGACCTTCGTGCCCGACAACGAGCAACCAGAGCAACGTCAGTCCCGTCGCGACGGGCTGGAGCACTGGGTTCGCCGTTGGGGAACCGAGGACTCGACCACCCTGCAGGTCTTCGCGCCATCGGCGGCGAGCGATGCTTCGTACTGTTCTTGGGAGCCCCGCTTCGAACGCCAGTCCGCGACACCGTCGGGCATGAGAGATCTGATCGAGATGTGGGAGGGCATCGATGTGCGCGAGATCCTGCCGGGCGTGTCCGTGCCGACCCTGGTGCTGCATCGCCGCGGTGACAAGGTGATCCCGATCGCGACGTCCCGACAGATGGCCGAGAGGATCCCAGGCGCACGGTTCGTCGCGCTCGACGGTCCAGACCACTTCGTGCACATCGGTGACGTCGACGAGTGGATCGACGCGATCGAACCGTTCATCTCCGGCATCGAGCAACCGTCGACGCCGCGACGATCGCGGGCCAGGTCGACGGCGACGACCGAGATCCGCACGTTCGGCGGCTTCGGTGTTGTCCGTGACGGCAACGAGGTCACGCTGGCGACGTGGGGTTCACGACGCGCCCGGGTGCTGTGCAAGCGGCTCGCTGCTGCTGCCGGCGACCCCGTCCCACGAGAGGCGCTCGCCGAACTCCTGTGGCCGGACGATCCCGACCCGTCCAAACTCGGGGCACGATTGTCCGTGCAACTGTCGAAGGTGCGGCGCGTGCTGGGCTGCGGCGTCGTCGCCGATCGCAGCTCCGTCAGCATCGACCCCGCTGCGGTGTCCCTCGACCTCGCCCGCTTCCGTGCTGCTGTCCGCGCACGCCACCACGACGACGTCATCGCGATCTATCGCGGACCGTTCCTGCCCGAAGATGTCTACGAGCCATGGACCGAAGCGCCACGCGAACGGGCACGCACCGCCTACGTCGGAGCGCTCACCACGCTTGCTGGCGAGGCAACCGCGCGCGGGGACTACGGCATGGTGATCGATCTCGCGCAACGTCTGCTCGAGACGGATCCGTACAACAGCTCCGCGCATCAGTGGTTGATCGAGGCCCTCGAACGCTGCGGTCGGCACGGCGAAGCACACCGTGCACGTCACCGCTACCAAGCACGAATGCTGGAACTCGGCATCACCGAGAGCTGACGATGTCTCAGTTCGCCGAAGCGACCTGTGATCTGAACGACGGATTGCGCCATTCCGGGACGTCGCGGCCGATACTGCTCCAGTTCACGAGGTGCTCACCAGCGGGAGCTCGAACACGTGGCCCGAAGCGGCGATGCTGAGACGCGCCCCGTCGCCGATCGCGGCGGCGGGCCACCTGCTCGTCAGTCCGCCGACGATCTCCTGCGCCTCCATCCTTCCGAGCGCCGCCCCGAGACAGTGGTGACGACCGCCGCCGAAGGCGAGCTGCGGACGTGGCTGACGCCGCCGGACGTCGAAGGTGTGCGGCTGCTCGTAGACACTGGGATCGCGGTGCGCAGCTGCGATGCGCACGGTGAGGTACGAGCCGGCCGGCACCGCCGTACCGGCGATCTCGGTGTCGGCGACCGCGTACTTGATCGTGTGCCGGATCGCCGGTTGGAAGCGACCGCACTCCTCCACCGCGCCGGGCAGCAGGTCCGCGTCGGCGTGCATCGTCGACCACGCCGCCGGATGCCCCGCCAGCGTGTGCAGGGCGAGCCCCGCGGTGTTCGCGGTGTTGTCGACGGAGGCGCTGAGCATCTCCTCGAGCAGGCAGTAGGCATCATCATCGGTGATCGCGCCGCTCGACGCCGCGTCGGCGAGCGCAGTGGCGAGGTCGTCACCGCGATGGGCGCGCTTGTGGGCGAGCAACTCGTGCGTGTACGCGGCGAGCTGCTCCTTGGCGGCGCGCACCGGTGCGACCATCTCGCTCGTCGCCGTGAACACCAGCAGCAGCGCCTTCGACCACCGGGCGAGAACGTTCGCATCCGCCTCGGACGCGCCGACCATCCAGCAGAACAGGCGCGCCGGCACGACATCGGCGAGGTGCTCCATGACCGGCAAGACGACCGCCGGGTCCCACCCGTCCAGCCGCGCGTCGACGAGCTTCCTCGTCCGCTCGCGGAGCGTGCCGATGCGCCGTGCAGTGAACCACGGCGCAACCGCGCGGCGAAGGCGCTGGTGGGCCTGACCCTCTGAGTCGGTCAGTGTGCGGTCGACGACACCCCACAGCGGTCCGTGCCCGAGCTCGATCAGGAGCGGGTCGATCCCTGGCACGAGCGCGTCGTCGAGGAACGACGCGTTGCAGCTCTCGTATGAGATGGCCGACAGTCCGAGCTGATCGGGCACGAGCCGGTCGCCGTCGCGCAGTGCGTCGAACGTCGCGTGCGGATCGGCCAGGAACCTCGGATCGCTGGTGTCGAGCCGCGCCGTTGCGCTCACGAACTTCGATCCAGCGTGTCGAGGGCGGCGGGCACCTGCCGCTCGAATGTTGACAGTCCAGCGGGGGTGCGTTTCGGAAGAGGAGCCGCCGGCATGAACATCCCGCTGGTGATCGGCAACGCCGTTTGACTCACTCGACACATCGAGCCCCGCGTTCGACCAACGAGCCGGGACGTCGTCGACGACGCGCAGAGCGACGACGCGCTCGTGGTCAGGCGTTCGCGGGGCGACGCGGGAGCTTCCAGTTCGGCCGTACGAAGTGGCAGGTGTAGCCCGTCGGGTAGTGCTGGAGATAGTCCTGATGCTCTGGCTCGGCCTCCCAGAACGGGCCGGCTGGAACGACCTCCGTGACCACGTTGCCCGGCCACAGACCCGACGCCTCGACATCGGCGATCGTGTCCTCGGCGATCGTGCGCTGATCCTCGTCCGTGTAGAAGATTGCCGAGCGATAGCTCACGCCGACATCGTTGCCCTGCCGGTTCACGGTCGTTGGATCGTGGATCTGGAAGAAGAACTCGAGCAGGTCACGGAAGGACTCCTGCTCGGGATCGAAGATGATCTCGATCGCCTCTGCATGGTTGCCATGGTTCCGGTATGTCGCGTTGGCGACGTCACCGCCCGTGTAGCCGACTCGAGTCGAGATCACCCCTGGCCTCCGGCGGATCAACTCCTGCACACCCCAGAAGCACCCTCCCGCGAGGACGGCGCGCTCGGTCGCCTGGCTCATGATCGTCTCCTCCTGGTCGCGTCGGTCACGACATGCTCTCACCATTCTGCTTCGACGCGACACCGCCGCGGGCCGTCGTCGCATCCGACGCCTTCGGCTCGACGGCCATCGCCAGCGACACCATTGCGATGATGCCGAGCCGTCCGGCCTCGGATGCGAGCAGGTACAGCACGTGCATCTGCTGGTAGGGCTCCTCGTCGGCCCACCTCGTCACCGTCACCTCGAGCGCAGGTCGACGAGCTGTCCGTTCGGAGAGCGTGTCTCGAGGCGTGTATGCCGACGTGTCGCCCACGACGCGGATCTCGTCGACAGTGCTGCGCGTCCAGCTCGCCGGGAGAGTCGGCCAGAGCTCAGCGGCTGTGGTCACGATCTTCGGTGGTCGCAGGGCCGTTCGCTGATCCGCTGTCGGGAGAGAGAAGACGGTGACCGGGAGGTGGAAGAAGCCTGCGAACGAAACCGCATCGCGGGCATTGAACGCCGCCATGTAACGGTCATAGAAGTCGAGCAACTCGTTCAACCTCGCTCCTTCACTCAGCTGGGTGTTCGATTGTTACCCCGATTCGGGGACGGTCGCCGCATCACGCGGTGATCGGTTGCGGGGTGGGTCGTGTCGGTGGAGCTCGTCGGAGGAGGCGCCCGACGGCGGCCGAGGGTGGGGGGACGTGGATGACTTCGGCGAGCTCGCGGAACGCCTTGTCGAGTGGCACGTTCTGGATCTCGGCACGCACGATGATGCCGATCAGTGTGGCGAGGAGGACGTCGGCGGTCTGGCGCGAGTGGTCGATGCCGGTCGAGCCGAGCAGACGGCGGAACACGGCGCCGATGTTGTCCATGACGGGCCGGACGGTGTGGAGGCGGTTGGTGCGGCTGGCCGTGACGAGCACTTCGAACGTCATCAGCGGGATGCGCCGATCGCGCGATCGGCCCATGCGCACGTAGACCTCGGCTGCGGCCCAGACGGCGTCGAACGGGTTGGTCGCGCTCGCCGCGGTGCGTTCCATCAGCTCGACGAATTGGTCCATCAGCCGTGTGAAGGCCATGTCGACCAGCTCGTCGATGTCTTCGAGGTAGTAGTGGATCGTCGACTTGCTCAGCCCGGCGCGGGCGGCGATGCTACGCACGGTGCAGCCGGCGACACCCTCGGTGCGCAACACGTCGGCCGCGGCGGTCACGAGCAGCTCCCGCTTGGCGGCGCGGTCTTCCCGGGTGGTCGCCATCGTCAGCGAGCGTACACAGCTTTGGGACATCGTTCAGGTTGAACGACCTGGACAAGTGTCCTAAGGTCTGCGAGCAGAATGCTGAGCCGCATTGGGGGCGCCAGGTGGATGACATCTTCGAGGCGATGGCGGACGTGAGCGTCGACGCGCCGTTGGCCGGCGTGCGGGTGATCGAGATGTCGAAGTTCATCCAAGGGCCGATCGCAGGGCTGGTGCTGGCCAGCCTCGGCGCGGACGTGATCAAGGTCGAGCAGGTCGGCCGGCTGGACGAGATGCGCTCGTGGGTCGTGATGCAAGGCCTGGTCTTCGACAAGCGCGGTCAGGCCTGGTTGTACGCGGCGCTGAACCGCCAGAAGCGGGCGATGTCCCTCGACCCGACGACCGAGCGCGGTCGTGAGGTGTTCCGCCGCCTCGTCGCCAAGTCGGACGTGTTCTTGACCAACCTGCGCACGGCCGGCCTGGAGCGCATCGGAGCCGGCTACCCGGAGCTGCGCGCGATCAACGAACGGCTGGTCTACGCGCAGGGCGGGGGGCTCGGCTTCAGAGGTCCGCTCGCCACGCTGCCGTGCCAGGACACCGTCGGCATGGCGTATGGCGGGTTCATGGACAACTCCTCGCCGACGGACGAGCCGAACTACCCACCCGGCTCGATGTCCGACGTGCTCACCGGCACCAACCTCGCCAGCGCGGTGCTCGCCGGCTTGGTGCGTCGCTCGCTCACGGGCAAAGGCAGCCTGGTGCGGGCCACCCAGCTCCAGTCGCTGCTGTGGTTGCAGGTGATCGGCGCCGGCGGCATGGCCAACCTCGGCACGCGCATCCAACGCTTCGACCGCGCCGCGATCTCACCGCTGGCCGGCCCGCACCAGACGAGCGACGGTTGGCTCGCAGTCGCTGCCGTGCAAGATCAGCAGTGGCCGCCGCTCGCCGAGGCGCTCGGCCTGGGCCGCCTCCTCGACGACCCGCGGTTCCAGTCGCTGGCCACGATCGAACACGCCAAGGCGGAACTGGGAGCCGAGTTCGCCAAGGTCTTCCCCACCCGCACGACGGTCGAGTGGTTCGAAACCCTGCGCGCGGCCGGCGTGTGGTGTGCGCCTGTGAACACCCTGGCCGATCTCGCGACTGATGAGCAGGCGTGGGCGAACGACTTCTGGGTGCGCTTCTCCGACGGCTTCGTCGGCACACCCGCACCGTTCGAGATCGAGGGCTGGCCAGGCCTGCAACAGCGCGCCAGCGAGTACGGCGAGCACACCGACGCCGTGCTCGGCGAGCTCGGCTACGACCCCGACGAGATCGTCGAGCTGCGCGCCGACGCGACGATCTGGTGACCAAGCAAGGAGCAACGATGACCGATCTCGACACCCACCCCAGCGAATCTCCCGGCCGCGAGCAACCTCACCACGAGGTGGTGGTGATCGGCGCCGGTGTCGGCGGGATCTACCAGATCAAACGGTTGATCGACCTCGGTGTCGACGCCATCGTTTTCGACCAGTCACCCGACCTGGGCGGGACGTGGTTCTGGAATCGCTACCCGGGCGCCCGGTTCGATTCCGAGAGCTACACCTACGGCTATTCGTGGTCGCAGGAGCTGCTCGACGAGTGGCATTGGAGCGAACGGTTCAGCGGGCAGTCCGAGAACCTGAGCTACCTGAACTTCGTCGCTGACAAGTTCGACCTGCGCCGGCACATGCAGTTCGACTCGCCGGTCGACACCATGACGTGGGACGACAGCGTCGGCCTCTGGCGGCTGCACGTCTCCGACACGACCACCGGCACCGCGCGGGTGGTCACCGCGCGAATCGTCATCACGGCGATCGGGCTGCTCACCGTCCCGACACCCCCGCGCTTCGAAGGCATGGACGACTTCCAGGGTCAGTCGTGGCACACGTTCCACTGGCCGCACGAGCCCGTGGAACTGGCCGGCAAGCGCGTCGCGGTGATCGGCACCGGCGCCACCGGCATCCAGGTGATCGCCGAGATCGCCGACAAGGTCGGCCACCTGACGGTGCTGCAACGTCGCCCCAACTGGAGCGCGCCGCTGTGCAACGGGCCGATCAACGAGACCGAGATGGCCGACATCCGCCGCCGCTACGCCGAGATCTTCGAGACGTGCAGCCGCACCCCCGGTGGCTTCGAGCACGAACCCGACCGGCGCGGCTTCTACAGCGTCACCGCCGAGGAACGCCGGGAGCTGTGGGACCGGCTCTACGGCAGCCCCGGCTTCGCGATCTGGCTACGGAACTTCAAGGAGATCTTCACCGACGAGGACGCCAACGCCGAGTTCTCCGAGTACGTCGCCGAACGGATCCGTGAACGCGTCAACGACCCGGTCACCGCCGAACAACTGATCCCCAAGGACCACGGCTTCGGTTGGCAACGGGTACCGATGGAATCCGGCTACTTCGAGGTCTACAACCGCGACAACGTCGAGCTCCTCGACATCTCCGCCACGCCGATCGAACGGATCACCCCGACCGGGATCCGCACCTCCGACCGTGACATCCAGTTCGACATCATCGTCTATGCAACCGGGTTCGACGCCATCACCGGCGGATTCGACCGGATGACCATCGAAGGCATCGGCGGCGAACGACTCGCCGACCGCTGGCTCGACGGACCGTCCACCTTCCTCGGCATGACCGTCCACGGATTCCCCAACCTGCTCATGCTCGCGGGGCCACAGAGCGGGTCGGCATCCACCAACTTCCCGCGGAGCATCGAGACCGGCGTCGACTGGATCACCGACTTCCTCGAGTTCGTCTGGGAACACGACCTCACTCGCTTCGACCCCACCGCCGACGCCGAGCAGCAATGGACCGAGCACGTCAAGTCCATGTACGCCACGATGCTGATGCGCAAGGGCAAGGGCTGGTTCACCGGCTACAACTCGAACATCCCCGGACACGAACACGGCAAGACCCGCTACTACGTCTACAACGGTGGCGCTCCGAAATACCAGCACAAGATCAGCGAAGTTGCCCACGCCAACTACGACAAGTTCGAACTCAGCTGAGAGCACACGCGGGTCCGACGGTGCCCGGGGTGGGGGTTCACTGTGTTCAGGTCGACGCGAGCCCGCCGAGATATCCCATCACGGCGCTCCGGAAGCGCTCGCGGGCTCGTCGCTCGTTGTGGATCTGGTGACCGGCACCCTCCACAACCACGACCTCGACGTGAGGCGAGATCGATGCGTAGTGCTCGGCGGCCTCCACCGTGGTGACGGAATCGGGCCTTTCGGGATCGGCGGCGATCAGCAGGGTCGGGACCAACCACGGGACAGCGGGATCCAGGAACGTGCCCAACGTGCCACCGAGCACAGGATCCAGCACGGTGGCGTCAACCTTGAGCATCGACATCGCCATCGCCTCCACACCGTCAGGAAGCAGGACGTCACCGAAGGTGGCGTCCCCAGAGGAGTCCGGCGCCGCGGAGATGAGGCCGACCAATTCGTCGAGCCCGAGCTGTGACTGCTGCAACTGGGGAATCAAGTCGCGCAGCAACCTGAACCCGTCCAGCAGCGCATGACCCTCGAGCGATGCTGATTGGCCCGCTGTCGCTGGACCGAGCGGGGGATCCTCCAACACGGCACCGAGCAGCAGATCAGGCCGCCGTTGGATGATCGCCGCCGCGGTCGCCCCACCGAGCGAGTGACCGATCACGACACACGGTCGTCCGGCCGCCTGTTCCAGCGCAGCGACGGCGTCGGCGACGTACCCGTCGGCTGTGTACTCACCCGGAGCCCGGTCCGACTGACCGTGACCGCGCAGGTCGAGTCGCAACACGCGGAACCGGTCGACGAGGTCGTCGACGAGCCAGTTCCATGTGGCGCCCGAACCGATGATGCCGTGCACCAGGAGAATCGGCGGAGCCGAGGCGTCGCCATCCTCCGCGACGTGAAGGCTGAGGCTCCCGCTGGCAACGCGCACCGCCCGACCCTACGTGACCGACCATTCCCTTCACCGCCACGGGGTGGTGAAGCGATGGTTCATCCCCTGTTCGGCTCGTCGGAGCGGAGTGCCGGACGGTCACGCTGGTCGAACCATCGTCCGGCGTTGCCATTGGAGTCCGGTGATCGCGAACCTGTGTGCGGTTGTTCGCCGGCGGAGCTCGCCTCAGGCCCGCTTGCGTGGTGCGGCGGTCGTCCCCGCCGCAGACACGCTCTTCACCGCAGCCTTTCTCGTCACCGCCGCCTTGACCGGGGTGGCCTTGACCGGAGCGGCCTTGGTCGCGCCAACTGCCTTGGTGGACCGAGCGGTCGTGGCGGCCGGCGTCGTCTTGGCGGCCACCTTCTTGGTCGCCGGACCGACCTTCTTCACCCCGATGATCTTCGGTGCGGGAGCGACACCGAGGACGATGTCCTTGAAGCCCTTCAACGGGGTGATCTTGGCGACCGTCTTCGCCTTGATCTTCACCGGTGCGCCCGTCTGCGGGTTGCGGCCGACACGCGCGGCGCGCTTGACCTTGCTGAGCTTGGCGAACCCAGTCAGGGTGACGTCCTCGCCCTTGGCGACGGTCGCCAGGATGACGTCGAGCGTGCCGTCGATCACCTTCGTTGCGATCTTCGGGTCGACATCGACATGACCGGCGACGGCTGCGGCGAGTTCTCGCTTCTTCATTGGATCCTCCTGGCAGGACTGGTTCGGCACACGACTGGGCCGTGCACCGCAGCTTTGCCGACCCCGCTACCAAAGACGCGGATCACCTTGCACCACGGTGCGCCGGTCGGATTCCTCCTCACCTGCATCGAGGGCTCGACACGTCGTTGGGGACGGTGAGCGGGAGGCGATGGAGGCGGCCCCGCTCGCGAGGTGTCGGGGTCCGGTCATCGATGCGTACGGGGAACCGTCGTTCGAGCACATCGGCGACAGGGCGCGCACGGACCGCGGGCCCGATGCGCGTTTCCGGGGCACATCCGGTGGACCTCGACATCCGACGAATGGACGGTGTCGGAACGAGGCGCGTCAGAGGAGGTCGTGCTGGCGAGCGATCGCTGCAGCAGTGGTCCGGTTCTGGGCGCCGGTCTTGGCGAAGATGCCACGCAGGTGGTGGGAGACGGTGTGCGTGCTGATGAACAGCTCTCCGGCGATCTCACGGTTGGTGCGTCCCTCGGCAAGGAGCCGCAGCACGTCCTGCTCGCGCCCCGTGAGGTCGAGCGGCCCTGTGGCCCCGCGCGAAGGGGCCAGGCGTCGCTGCGCGTGCCGAGCGACGTGCCCGGTGACGAACTCCTCGATCAACTCGAGGATGCACTCAGCATCTTCGAAGTACGGAATGTGATCGGTGCCCTCGAGCACGACGAAGCGGGCGCCGGGGATGTGGTCGGCGTAGTAGCGGCCGTGTTCGAGGTCGAACAGCCGGTCGCCCGTGCGGTGCAGCACGAGCGTCGGGGCACGCACCTCCGGGAGTGCATCGCGCACGTCGTAGGAGGCGTTCATGCGGACGAGCTCGGCCATCTCTCGCGGGGTACCGGACCGCCGCTGCAACCGCCCGGTCCACGCTCGGATCCTGTCGTCGTGGGCGACGCTCGGGCAGCCGACGTTCACGATCTCCCCGTTCCCCCAGCGCTCCTCGACGATGCGGACCGCTGCCGCGGTCTGCTCCGGGGTGGCGAAGCCGAACGCGCCTGAACCCATGATGACGAGGTGCGACACCAGGTCCGGATGTGCCGCAGCGAACAACGAACCGATGGCTCCGCCCTCCGACATCCCGAACAGCGCGGCGCGTTCGGAACCAACCGCCTCCATGACCGCCAGCACGTCCTCGGTGCGCTCGGCCAGCGTCGGCGGGACCGAGAACCGATCGGACATCCCGGAACCACGCTTGTCGAAGATCACCAGTCGAGAGAACGCGCCCAAGCGACGCAAGAAGTATTCGACAGCGGGTTCTTCCCAGTAGGTCTCGAGGTGGCCGAACGCCGACGGGATGTAGATCAGGTCGATCGCCCCGTCACCGACAACCTGGTACGCGATGTGGATGTCACCACTCTTCGCGTAACTGACACGCGGAACCACCATGTCCCGCAGTCTCCCACTCCCGTCTCGGACGCCCGACGGTGGAGATGGGAACGGCGCCTACGGCCGGCCGTTGAGGTCCTTCGCGATCGCCACGATCTGCAGTTCGTCGGTGCCCGCGTAGATCTGCAGCACCTTGGCGTCGCGGGCCAGTTGCTCGACGTGGAACTCCGACATGTAGCCGTTGCCTCCGAACAGCTGCACCGCCTCCAACGCCACCTCCGTTGCCGCTCGCGCCGAGTACAGCTTCATCGCCGACGCTTCTGCGAACGAGAGGCTCTTCCCGGCGCGCATCGTCTCGAGGTAGCGGAAGACCATGTTCTGCACGTTCATCCGGGCCACCTCCATCGTCGCCAACTTGGCCTGGATGAGCTGGAAGCTGTTGATCGGCTGACCGAACTGGACCCGCTCTTTGGCGTAGGCGACCGACACGTCGAGGCACTCCTCGATGATCCCGAGCGCCATCGCCGCAACACTCGCCCGCTCGGACGCGAACGCCGCCTTCGCCGACTGCCTGCTGGCCGCCCGATCCGTGGCACCGCTCGGACGCGGCTCGACCGGCCCCCCGATCAAACGGTCGGCGTCGACGCGCACGTCATCCAAGAACAGCTCACCCGTCGGCGATGAGTGCATGCCCATCTTGCGCAGCGGCGCGGTCTGCACGAGCCCGGGTGTCCCCGACTCGACGATGAAGTTGAGGACCTGACGATCCCGCGGCGGTGTCGAGCCGTCATCGAGCTTGCAGATGAACACGATCGTGTCGGCATAGGGACCGTTCGTGATGAACGTCTTGCTGCCGTTCAGGACATACCCATCGCCGTCGCGCACCGCTGTCGAGCGCATCGCCCCGAACGCGTCCGAGCCGCTGCCAGGCTCGGTGATCGCCCACGACCCGACCCGCTCCATCGTGACCAGGGGGATGCCCCAACGCTCACGCTGCTCGGTCGTGCCCCGCCGCGTGATCGCGTTGCCGGCGAGGTTCATCGAGACGCCCATCGCCGTCACCAGCCCAGGGCACTGCCGGCAGATCTCGACCATCGGCAACAGCGTCATCACCGCCCGGTCGTACCGCTCGTCCGGTGTCGCAGGCGGCCCGCCGCGCACCTCCCGCTCGACCCGCTCGCGGTTCATCTCGTCGACCCCGAACGTCTTCACGTACAAGCGCAGCACGTCGTAGGGCGCGAGGTCGCCGTGCTCCAGCGCGTCCCGATTCGGCACGACCTCCGAGTTCACGAACTCGCGCACGGCGTCACGGACCATCAGCTGCTCATCGGACCACTCGATCATCGACTGGTCACGGTACTCGCGCCCGACCGACGGAGGTCCCGGCTCGGGCGGCGTGAACGGCACCCACGCCCACCCGGAGGATGCTCCTCATGCAACCGACAGCGGTCGTCACCGCCGAGGTGCCCGTCGGCGCGCTGGTCGACGTCACCAGATCAGGCCGTCGTTGCGTTCCGTGATGGGAAGATGAGGGATGGACGAGCGCTTCACGAAGTCTGAACGAACGCGACAGCGGATTCTCGACGCCGCTGCGAAGGTGTTCCGTCAGCAGGGGTACGCGCACGCCCGTCTCAGCGACATCGCCGAGCAGGCCGGGATGCAAGCGGGCAGCCTGTACTACCACTTCAGTGGACGCGAGGATCTCGTGGCTGAGATCCTGCGGCTCGGGATCGAGACGTCATGGCAGCACGTTCGCGAGGCCCTCGACGACCTCCCCGAGGACGCTGCGCCGGTGGAGCGGCTCGCCGTCGCGATACGGGCCCACACGCTGAGCGTTCTCGAGATCAGCGACTACGCCTCGGCCCAGGCGCGGATCGTCGGACAGGTCCCACCAGAGGTGCGCAAGGGACACATGGCCGACCAGCGTTCCTACGGCGCGTACTGGCACGGGCTCATCTCGGCGGCCGTCGAGGCCGGCGAGCTCCGCGCCGACGTCGACCCGTTCGTCGTTCGGATGCTCATCCTCGGCGCATTGAACTGGACGGCCGAGTGGTACACCGCCGGACGCGGCGTCGACGCTGCGGCAATCGCCGACCACGCCGTCGCCATGGTGCTCGACGGCCTCCAGATCGGGCCGCGCCATCCGGTCGGCAACGTCTCGAACCTGTCGCGGGGAAGAGCGACGGTCGACGACCCCACGTGAGCGGCTGTCTCCCCCTCGCGTGATCGCGGTCCGATCGTCAGCTGGTGCTGTGGCCGACGTCGACGGGCAGATCGACCCCGGTCGTCGCCGTCGCATCGAGCGCGCGGTGAACGCAGGCCAGCGCCGCCTCGATCAGCGCGGCGCGGCCGGCGTCGGTGGCACAGTCGGCGACCACCGCGGTGCACTCGCCGCCGTCCTCCCGGATCGCGTCGAAGGCGCCGTCGAGCGTGGCCGCGGTGCGGCCGGCCCCGACGACGTGGAGGCCGCTGGCGGCGATCCTTCGGCGTCTTTCCCCCGATCCTTGCCCGACAACAATCTAATGCAACGTAGAACCACGACAAGTTCGGCGTGCCGTGGACTGAGGGTCAGATGACCTCGAGGCAGCGGCGGGTCGAGACGTTCTCGTGGAACACGCGATGGTCGGGCGGCAATCGGCCTTCGTGGACCATCACCCGGAGATGGCGGTGCATGAGCACGCCGATCTTCAACGCATTGAACCGCGTTGCCCATTGCAGCACGTCGGGATCGAGGCTGCGGTCGGCGCACTTCTCGTAGTGCGCGAGCGCGTCGGTGTCGTCGAGGAAGCCGGGGAGCGGTTCCACGCCCGAGCCGGTGGTTCGCATCCGGTCCATCTCGGCGAGCCATGTCACGTCGAGCTCGGCGGGACCCCATGCGGCGAGCTCGAAGTCGACGAGCGCTGCGGGCGCGAACCCGTCCGGCTCGACGATCACGTTGGCCGGGCGGGCGTCGCCCCACAACATGACGTCCATCGACACATCGTCGGGGGCGCTTCGGGAGACCACTTCGAATGCCTCTTCGAGCACCGGTGAGGCGACCCCACCACGGTCGAACGCCCAGATCACCGCGAGGTCGTCGACCAGCGCCGAGCAGGCGCCCGCTCCGGGACGCCGCAACGAGGCGATGACCGCGTCCTCCGGCCGGGCGGCGTTGATGGCTGCGATGCTGGCGAGCAGTGCCTCGTGGAAGCGCCGCTGATCCTCGACGCCGGCGTCGTGGAGCCATCCCGCCTCGGCGAACGATGGCCTGTCGTCGGCGGGGACACGACCGTCGACGTAGGCCATCACGAACGCCGCCCGGCCGGTGATCGACCCGTCGAGGTCCTCACCGAGCAGCTCGGGTACCGGCACCGTGGCGGCGGCGCGCAACGTGGCGAGGCAGTCGTACTCCCGGCGCAGGTCATACGCGGGGAACATCGATGCTCGTTCCGGCACCTGTCGAACGACGACGCGGGTCCCGACTTCATCGAGGGTGACGACGACGGTGTCGTTGGACCAGCCACCGCCGCCAGGGCGCGCCACCGCGAGTGATGCCGCGTCCACATCGCGCTGCAAGGCGTGTCGAAGCAGGGCTGCCAACGCGTCAGGGTTCGTCATCAGAACGTCTGGGACGGTTGCCAGTGGCCACCCGTCTCACGGCTGTTCCAGATCTCCACGATCTTGCCGTCCACGACCCGGAAGACCTCGATGCCGCAGTACTCGAACGAGCGGCCGTCGCGTTGCGTGCTCGAGCCGTTCCAGTTCACGGTCACCATCGTCGCGTCGTCGTGCAGCACGACGCTGTCGAAGTGCAGAACCGGGCACAGGTCGAGCGTCGCCTGGAGCCGTTCGATCGTCTCCGTGATGGTCAGCGACTGCACCTCGCCGGCCTTGTGCCGCCAGGTGGGGTCGGCGATCAGGGCGGGGATGAGGTCGAGGCGGCGCTCGTTGTACAGCACATCGAGGTAGCGCCGCACGGTGCCTCGCGCCGAACGGTCGTGGCGGTCAGGGTCCTGCTCAGCAGCTTCGGTCATTCCTGCTCACCTCGTTGTGGGGCGCACGGCTGCGGCGCACACACCGGCGGATACGGCGTCTCCCTGTGATAGCGGGTGCGTCGATGGTTGTCCACGCGGACGGGCGCCGGCGTCAGACCGGTGATGTCGCCAGCGCGCCGTGGGTGACACCGACGTCGCCGCCGACGTCGTGGGCCTGCAGCGCCCGGAGGACCTCGCGCGCGAAGAGGTCGTAGTTGGCCCGAGCAACGTCCGGCGACATGCCGCCGGCCGGGTCGTCGGACACGCCGACGAACACGCACAGGATCGGCTTCGACGGCTCGCCACCCAGGCGAGGAACTGGGGCACGTTCGGGGTCAGCTGATAATCGTCGAAGTGGTGCTCCGGGGTCCACACGGAGTCGAAACCGACCTTCTCGGCGCGAGCGGCCAGGTCCAGTTCGTGGCGGTACATCTCGGCATCGGACATCTGCCCGTCGAGGTTCTGGAAGACGAGGCTCAGCCCTGCATGCATGCGTCCCCAGCATAATCGAATCACGATTAGGAAATCACGTGCCGCGACGTCATCCGCTTCGTCGGCCGCTGGGTGGGCTGACCGGCCGGGCGCTGGCCAAGGCGAGTTGGTCGTCGACGGCGGTGTGATATGCCGCGAGTGCCGGTTCCATCTTCCCGTAGACCAGCTCCGGCATCGCCCCTGATGCGAGGTTGCGCTGCACCTGCTCCTGCATCGGGAAGTCCTCGACGTCGGTCACGCCGAGTAGCACGTCCAGGTTCTTGACGAAGTACGACGTCGACCTCGTCGCGTCGATCGGCGAGTACACCGACGTGCGGATGAGCGTGCGGGCCGGCGCCAGCGGCACGAAACGCCACAGCTCGAGGTGGTCGATTTGGTGGACGAGCACCGCGTTGGGCACGAGCAGGTACTGCAGCGTGGCGTGCGGGAGGAGGTCCCAGTCGTCCTCGCTGGCCTTGTCGAACTCGGTGAGGATCGACTTGCGGCAGCCGATGAAGCGCTGGATCGGACCGAAGGCGTCATAGATCCACCGGTCGAAGAGGTAGTAGGGGGCGATCGAGTCCTTGTGCAACCAGGGGATGTGGTACGGCTCGGTGAAGGTGTCGAGGGCGAGCTTCCAGTTCATCGCCCACACCCGCTCGCGGCTGTCGACGTGGTCGTAGTTGCCGATGTCGAAGTCTGCGATCTCCTCAGCGGCGCCGTGCAGCGCGTCCTCCACGCGGAACGGCGCGCCCGCCGCGTCGGCCAGCGCGAACACCAAGCCACAGCCCTCGGCAACCGGGACCTCGATGAGCCCGTGGGTCGCCTTGTCGATGTCGTCGAAGCCGGCCTCGGCACCGGGGAACGCCCGCAGTGCGCCGTCCAGCCCGTACGTCCAGGCGTGGTACGGACAGCGGATCGATCGCAAGCCGTCGCCCCGCGCCTCGCTCAGCAGGGTCGTGCCGCGATGGCGACAGACGTTGACGAACGCCTTCAGGCTCCGATCCGCCTGACGGACGACGACGAGAGGGACGTCCCCGACGGTGAGGGTGAGGTATGATCCCGGCTCGCGGACCTCGCAGGTGAGGCCGACCAGAACCGGTTGGCCGCGGAACAGCGTCGCCACTTCGGCGGCGAAGCGCTCCGGCGACGTGTACACGCTCGCCGGGTTGTGCCGAGACGCCGCCCCGAGCGGACCCGGGCGCGGCGCGTCCTCGCCCCGCAGCCGCCGCAGCAGCTCGACCTGTCGTTCGTGGCGCATCGTGGACCTCCTGGTGCTCAGCGCGGCATGGCGAAGCCGCCGGACACGCTGACGACCTGTCCGGTCAGCATCCGCGCCGGCTCCGATGCGAGCCACGCCACGGCGGCGGCGATGTCGACGGCCTGCGGTCGTCTGCGCAGCGGGATCGCGCGCTCCATGTCACCGATCTCCTTCTCACCGAAGCCGATGTCGGCCTGCCACAGGCTGCCCGCGCCGATCGCGTCCGCCTCGGGGATGACGAGCCCTGGCGCAACCGCGTTGGAGCGAACGCCGTAGCGCCCGTACTCCTTGGCGATCGTGCGGCTGAACGCCATTACGCCGGCCTTCATCGGTCCGTAGTCGCCCATCCGGAACTCACCGAACCCGGCGTCGCTGGCGATCGACACGATCGCCCCTGCCCGCCGCGCGACCATCCGCCCCAGCACGGCGCGCGTCGCGTTGAGGGTCGGGAACAGGTTCAGCCGGTAGGCCTGATCCCAACGCTCAGGAGGCAGGTCGAGGAAGAACGCTGCCTTCCCGTTCCAGCCGACGTTGTTCACCAACACAGCGACCGGCCCGAGGTCGGCCTCAACCGCGTCCGCAGCCGACTGCGTGCCGGCCACGTCCGTGAGGTCGACCGCGTAGACCGTGGCCCGGCCCCCGGCGTCGGCGATCTCCGCGGCCGTCCGCTCGGCCATGTCCTCGTCACGGTCGAGGATCGCGACGACCGCGCCCTCGGCGGCGAGCGTGTGACTGATCGCCCGACCGATGTTCGACGCCCCACCGGTCACCACGGCGACACGTCCGCTCAGCCCGAGATCCATGTCATCCCCCCGTTCAACACGTTTTCCGAATCTACATTAGATTCACGGTCCTGGTCAAGTCGACCGGCATGGACGCCGCTGGCGAGACGCGAGAGCATGATGTCGTGACTGTGGGGGCGTCGAGTGTGGATGTGCACACCCACTTCTTCCCGGCTGCTCTCCCGGACCTCGCCGCCCGCACGGGTGACGGCCGATGGCCCTCGCTGCGCGTCGACGCCGAGGGACGCGGCCGGATCGTGCGCGGCACGGACACCTTCCGCACCGTTGCCCCGTCGTGCTGGGATCTCGCGGCGAGGCAGGCGGCGATGGACGCGGACGGCATCGATGTGCATGTGCTCTCCCCGGTCCCTGTGACGTTGACCTCGTGGGCCGAGCCACCACTGGCCGTCGAGCTGTGCCACGCCCAGAACGAGCTGCTCGCCGAGGCCGTGGCCACGGCGCCGCAGCGCTTCCTCGCCTTCGGCGCAGTGCCCCTGCCGCACGTGGATGCGGCGATCGCCGAGCTCGAACACCTCGTCGGTGGGCTCGGGCTGGCCGGCATCGAGATCGGCAGCGAGATCGCCGGGTTGGAACTGGATGCCCCGCAGCTGCGGCCGTTCTTCGCCGCAGCCGCGGGGTTGGACGTCGCCGTGTTCGTGCACCCGACCGACGGCTCCGGCGCGATCCGCCGGCCAGGGGTGCCGTACGAGTTCGGCCTCGGGATGCTCACCGACACGGCGATGGCGGCGGGGGCGCTCGTCTTCGGTGGCGTGCTCGAGCAGCTCCCCGGCCTGCGGGTCGGCCTCGCCCACGGCTGCGGCACGTTCCCGTGGGCGCTGCCGCGCATGTCCCGCGGCGCGTCGATGGCCCCGAACGCGCCGTCGCAGGACCACGTCCGCGAGCTGGTGCGTTTGCTGTGGGCCGACTCGCTCGTGTTCGACCCGACTCACCTGCCGATCCTGTTCGACCGGTTCGGCGCGGATCACGTGGTGCTCGGCAGCGACCACCCGTTCTACCCGGCGGGGTGGGGTGCGGCGACCGCGATCCTGCGCGCCGGGGTCGGGCAGGGCTTGTGCACGGACGACCAGATCCGCGACGTGCTGTGTGGCAACGCGCTGCGCTTCCTCGGTGCACGGGCATCGGCCGCGATCAACGCGCCCGCAACTGCACCGGCGATCCGACGAGAAGGAGACGCAACCGATGGGTGACCTGCTGCTGATGGGCATGACCCACTACCCGCCGCTCGCTGCCGTCGACGAGGACATGGCCGGTCTGATGCGCGGCATGCTCCGGGACCCCGGCGTTCCCGACGCGGAGCGGGACCCTGCCAGATGGCCGCCGGAGATGCGTGCCGAATGGGGGCCCGACGAGGCGCGCTCGTCGGCTGCCGCGCACCGGGCGAAGCTGCTGGCCGGGTTCGCCACGCTGCGCGCCGAGTTGGACGAGTTCCAGCCCGACGCGCTCGTCGTCTGGGGCGATGATCAGTACGAGAACTTCCGTGAAGACGTCATCCCGCCGTACGCGTTGCTGGCATACGGCGACATCGAGAACGAGCCGTGGGTTCACTTCCCGTGGCGGAACGTGTGGGGCGAAGCCAAGGACCACATCCATACGGTGAAGGGTCGTCCCGACATCGCCAGGTGGCTCGCCGAGCGCCTGCTCGACGACGACGTCGACGTCGCCTACGCCTATCAGCCGCTGCACCACGCAGGACTGGCGCACGCGTTCATGAACAGCCAGCTGTACCTGGACTACGACCGCGTCGGCTTCCCGTGGCCGATGGTGTGCATGCCGGTCAACTGCTACGGCCGCAGGGTGATCGCGGCGCGGGGCTTCTGCCGTCCGCTCGGCGAGGAGATGCAGCTCGACCCGCCGTCGCCGACCCCCCGGCGTCTGATGGCTGTGGGCGGCGCGGTCGCCCGGCACCTCGCCGACAGCCCGTGGCGGATCGCCATCGTCGCCTCGTCGTCGTGGTCGCATGCGTTCCTGACGGACAAGACATGGCGGCTCCATCCGGACACCCCGTCGGACCGGGCGCTGTACGACGCGTTGTCGGTGGGCGACTTCGACACGTGGGAGAAGACGACGACGGCTGACATCGAGGACGCCGGCCAGCAGGAGGTGCTCAACTGGTTCTGCCTGATGGGCGCGGCCCGCGAGCTCGGGCTCGGCGCGCCGAGCTGGAGCACGTTCGTCGACACCTGGTGCTTCAACTCGAACAAGGTCTTCGCCTCGTGGGGCTGATCGCGTGGGCATGAGCGGTGTGCTCGACGGCAAGGTCGCGCTCGTCACCGGTGCGAGCCGGAACATCGGCGGCGTGGCCGCGTCGGGCTTTGCCGCCGCCGGCGCGAAGGTGGCGTGCAACGACGTGCGACCCGGCGTCGCCGACGAGCGAGCCAGGTTGATCAACGAGGCCGGCGGCGAAGCGATCGCGATCCCCGGCGATGTCACCGACGCGCAAGTGATGGCCGACGCGGTCGGGCAGGTGCTCGACGCGTGGGGTCGGATCGACGTGCTCCTGAGCAACGCGGTGCGGTTCGACGCACGCGGGTTGCTGACGATGCCGCTGGAGGACTACCGCCGCCAGGTCGACATCGTGCTCGGCGGCACGTTCGTCGTCGCCCAGCTCGTCGCTCGGGCGATGATCGAGCGCGAGATCGAGGGCTCGATCATCATCGTGCTGTCGACAGCGGCGTGGCAGGGCCAGGCCGGCAACATCGGCTACTGCACGGCGAAGTCCGGCCTGGTCAACTTCACTCGGTCTGCGGCGATGGAGCTCGCCCCGTACCGGATCCGCGTCAACAGCTTCACCCCGACAGCGACGATGCCCGACGACCCGCAATTGGAGGCGGGGTTCCGTGCGGTCGCCGACAAGCTCGCCGCCGACGGCGTCATGGACTTCCAGGGTCAGAACCCGTGGCACCGGCTGCCGACGCCCACCGATTACGTCGCCCCGCTGGTGTTCCTCGCCTCGGACGGTTCGCGGATGATGACCGGAACGAACATCACCGTCGACGGTGGGGCGCTCGCCAAGTACTGGCCGCAGGCGCCGGCACGCTCCGGCGCAGAGGTCGGGGGGGCACAATGAGGGCGAGGGTGCCCCGTGCTGGTCGCGCTCGCGGGAGGTTGGCGACATGACGCAGAGCCGGTTCGTGATCGATGACAGGGAGACGCCGCGGTTCCGGGTCCACCGTTCGGCGATGGTCGACCCCGACGTGCTCGCCGACGAGCGCAAGAGGGTCTTCGACCGGTCCTGGTTGTTCGTCGGCCACGAGAGCGAGATCCCCGAGCCGCACGACTTCCGCGCCCGCAACGTGGGCGGGCGGCCGATCATCATGGCCCGCCACACCGACGGCACGCTGAAGGTGTTCATCAACTCGTGCCCGCACCGGGGGATGCAGATCGAGACACGCCCGGAGGGCAATGGGCGCTTCTTGAAGTGCTTCTACCACGGGTGGAGCTTCAACACCGAGGGCACCCTGGTCGCGCTCCCGGACGAGGCGTCGTACGGCGACGACTTCGACCGGCACAACCTGTGCCTCTCCCGGCCGCCCAAGTTCGATTCGTACCGCGGGTTCGTGTTCCTGTCGTGGGACGAGGACATCGTCGATCTGGAGACGTACCTGGCCGGCGCGTGCGACATCCTCGACCTGTTCGCCGACCAGTCAGAAGCGGGGATGCGGGTCATCGGCGGCTCGCACCTGTACGCCGCGCACGCCAACTGGAAGTTGCTCAGCGAGAACAGCTACGACGGCTACCACGCGATGACCACCCACCACCGCTACCTGGCGATGCTCAAGGACTCCGGCAAGGACCTGACGATGGTGTTCGGCAAGACCGGTGGGCGGCCGGCGCTCGGTTGGGACCTCGGCAACGGGCACGCGGTGATCGGCGGCACCGACGGCAGCGGTGGACGCAACACCGGTCTCGGTCGCGACCTGCCGAGCGACGTCGCGCTGGGCAAGCAGGTGGCGCGCCGCAACCGCTTCGCCGAGCTGTACGGCGAGGAGTGGGCGAACCGGATGTTCGCCAGCCGCAACCTGGTCGTCTTCCCCAACCTCGCGATCGTCGACCTGATCATGGGCATCACGATCCGCACCTACTACCCGGTCGCGCCCGGCTACATGGAGGTCTCGGCGTGGAGCCTGCAGCCGAGCGACGACGACCCGGACCTGCGCGACATGCGCCAGGAGAACTTCCTGACGTTCTGGGGTCCCGCCGGCCTGGCCACGCCGGACGACATCGAAGCCCTGGAACGGTGCCAGCAAGGGTTCGCAGCATGGGAGTTCGCGCCGTGGAGCGACATCTCCCGAGGCATGGTGCGCGCCCAACCGAACTTCGCCGACGAATTGCAGATGCGCACGTTCTGGCGCGAATGGGACCGCCGGATGACCGGGACGATCCATCCGCCGGAGGTCGCGCCGACGCCGCGCGCCGGGCGGGTCGACTGGCCTTACCCCTCACGGGTCAGGACCTGATCGCCGTGGACGACATCATCGCCGAGATGCCGGCACCGCTGCAGTTCGGATCGCCCGAGCTGCTGCGCGAGGTGGAGAGCTTCCTGGCCTACGACTCCGAGCTGCTCGACGGATGGCGGCTGCAGGAGTGGCTCGAGCTGTTCACGCCGGACTGCCACTACCTCGTCCCCACGACGGACAAGCCCGACGGCGACCCCCGCCACGACCTGTTCTTCATTCGCGACGACTACTTCCTGCTCTCGGAGCGAGTCGCCGCGTTGCTCAACGGCACCGCCTGGACCGAATCGCCGCACTCCACCACACACCGGATGATCACCAACGTGCGGGCGCGCGAGGTGGACGGCCGGCACATCGAGGTGAAGGCCAACCTGCTCGTCCATCGCGCCCGCGGCGGCCGTGTCGACGCGTACCCGGTGCACCTGACGCTGATCCTCGTCCGCGGCGGACGGGCCGGCTTCGAGATCGTGGAGCGCAAGGCGGTGCTGGCGATGCAGCAGCTGCGTCCGCACGGCCGTGTGAGCATCCTGCTGTAGATGACGCCGATGACGAACGTCTTCGGGGAGCGGCGTGCTGCATTGCGGGCGCGCCACGAACCGTGGGTGCCGCGGACGCTGGACGCGATGCTGGCCGAATGCGCCGCCGAACACGGCGACCGGCCGCTGGTGCTCACCGATGACAGGACCCTGACGTACACCGAGGTCGACGCGTGGGCGACGCGCCTCGCAGACGGGCTCGTCGCCCGCGGCGTGCGGCCGGGCGATCACGTGGGAGTGATCCTGGCCAACTATCCGGCGTTCGTGCCGCTGAAGTTCGCCATCGCCCGGGCCGGGGCCGTGGCGATCCCGTTCAACTTCCTCTATCGCCGTGACGAACTGGCCTACGTCCTCGCCCAATCGGGGTGCCGGACCCTGGTGACGATGAGCCGGTTCGCCGGGCTCGACCATCTGGCGATGCTCGACGACATCGCACCCGGCTGGGAGCACGGGCCGACCGCTGCGTTGCCGGGTCTGCACGACGTGGTCGTCGTGCCGGTGGACGGCAACACCCGCGACGGCGTGCTCACGCTCGACGACCTCGCCGCCGCCGGCGACGCGAACCAGGGCGCGTCGACGGACGCGACCACCGCGCCGGGCAGCGTCGGCGACATCCTCTACACCTCCGGGACGACGGGGGCGCCGAAGGGGGTCATGGTCAGCCATGATGCCGTGCTGCGCACCGCCTACAGCTCTGCGCTCACCCGTGCGTTCCAGGACGGTCGGCGGATCCTGTTCTCGTTGCCCTGCTACCACATGTTCGGCTACGTCGAGGGGCTGCTCGCGGCGATGTTCGTCGGCGGGGCGATCATCCCCCAGGTCAGCTTCGATCCCGTCGGCTACTTCCGCGGGATCGAGCGCCACCGCGCCGACGACATCCTGTGCGTGCCGACGATGACGGTCGCCCTGCTCGGCAACTCCGACCGCGAGCAGTTCGACCTGTCCTCGTTGAGTGCGATCCTGTCCGGGGCGGCGCCCGCACCGGTGTGGGTCTGGGAACGGGCACAGCGCGAGCTCGGGTTGACCGAGATCACCACCGGCTACGGGATGACCGAGTGCGGCGGTGCGATGACGCTGTCGCTGCCCGAGGACCGGCTGGAGGTGCACTCGACCACCGTCGGCCGGGTCAAGCTCGCCGGCGACGCGGGTGTCGCCGGCGGCGACCTGTGCGAGTACCGCACCGTCGACCCGACGACAGGCGACGAGCTGCCCGCCGGCGCCGAGGGCGAGCTGGTCTCGCGCGGCCCGACACACATGCTCGGCTTCTGGGACAAACCGGACGAGACGGCGGTGGCGTTGCGGGACGGTTGGCTGCACTCCGGCGACGTCGGCCGGATCGGCGCCGACGGCTACCTGCAGGTCACCGGCCGCACCAAGGAGCTGTACAAGAGCGGCGGGGAACTGGTCATGCCGAAGGAGATCGAGGAGCTGCTCACCGCCCAGCCGGGCGTCAGCCAGGCGTACGCGATCGGCGTGCCCGACGATCGATGGGGTGAGATCGGGTGCGCGTGGATCGTGCCCGACGACGGCGCACTGGTCGACGCCGACGAGCTGTTGGCCTTGTGCCGGGACAAGCTGGCACGGTTCAAGGTGCCGAAGCACGTGCTGTTCACGACGGCTGCTGAGCTTCCGACGACGCCGACCGGCAAGGTCCAGAAGTTCCGGCTCGCCCAGCGCGCCGTCGAGGTGCTGCAGGAGGGACGATGACAAACCCGAACCTGACGGCCGCCGTCGACATCGCCTGGGACTCGTTGATCGAGGCCGACCGGGTGCACGGTTCGCTGTACACCGACGAGGCCGTGTTCGCGGCAGAGCTGGAACGGATCTGGGCGCGCACCTGGGTCTTCGTCGGCCACGTCAGCGAGGTGCCGAACGCCAACGACTACGTGGTGCGCACCGTCGGCCGCGAGCCGGTGATCATGACCCGTGATCGCGATGGTGGGATCCAGTTGCTGCTCAACCGCTGCACACACAGGGCCAACCAGGTGTGCGACTTCGAGCACGGCAACGCGACCACGTTCCGGTGTCCGTACCACGGCTGGACGTTCGCCAACACCGGACAGCTGCTCGGCTACCCGTTCAGCAGCGGCTACGAGGGCCGCGAGCGCAAGGCCGAGCTCGGCCTGGCCCACGTGCCGCGTGTCGACCAGATCCACGGCTTCGTGTTCGGTTCGTTCGCCGACGATGGGCCGACCCTGCGCGAACACCTCGGTGCGGTCACGGAGGTGTTCGACCGCCTCGTGCGGCTGTCGCCGTCGGGTGAGGTCGCCCTGACCGCCGGGTGGTTGCAGCACAAGGTCGAGGCGAACTGGAAGATGATCGTCGAGAACGAGACCGACGGTTACCACCCGCAGTTCGTGCACTCATCGATCTTCAGCGTCGCCGACAGCCCGATCGGCGACCTCTACGGCGAGCGTTCGATCGCCGTGTCGCGCGATCTCGGCAACGGCAACACGGAGAACGACCTCCGTCCCGAGTTCCGTCGGATGGGTGAGCCGCTCGGCTGGTTCGGCACTCGGCCGGACAAGGTGCCCGACTACGTCGCGCAGATGCACGCCGCTCACGGCGACGCCGCGCAGGAGATCCTCATCGACGGCTCGCCGCACGTGATGCTGTTCCCGAACCTGTTCATCGCCGAGATCCAGCTGTTCGTGATCGAGCCCGTCACCGTCGATCACACCGTCCAGCGCGTCACCACGCTGCAGTTCCCGGGGTGTCCGGACATCAACCGGCGGATGCTGCAGCAAACGGTCGGATCGGTCGGCCCCGCCGGCTTCCTGCTCGCCGACGACTCCGACATGTACGAGCGCAACCAGCGCGGCGTCCAAGCGCGACGACCGGAGTGGCTCGTCCTGCAGCGCGGGCTGCACCGTGAGCGCCTCGACGCGGACGGGATGCTCGTCGCCGACAACACCGACGAGCTGCCGCAACGGGCGATCTGGAGGCACTACCGCAACCTGATGGACGCCGGAGCGTGATCGGCGTGACGGACACCGACCTGCAGCGCGTGGTCGAGCAGTTCGTCTATCGCGAGGCGCGTTTGTGCGACGAGCGGCGCTACGACGAGTGGGAGGCGTTGTGGACCGACGACGGCGTCTACTGGGTGCCGGCGAACGGCGACGACGTCGACCCCGCCACACAGATGTCGATCGTGTTCGACAACCGCGCCCGCATCGCCACCCGCGTCGCCCAGCTGAACACCGGCAAGCGCCACGCCCAGTCGCCACCATCGCGCCTGGCGCGAATCGTCGCCAACGTCGAGCTGCTCGGTGACGGCGTCGATCAGCCGAGCGGAGACATCGGTGTCGCCGCCAACTTCGTCGTCTACGAATCGCGCGGCCGGGGCCTCACACCATGGGCCGGGCGCATCCGCTACCGACTGCGCATCGTCGAGCGCGAATGGCGGATGGCGGCCAAATCTGTCTTCCTCGTCGACAACGACCAGCCGTTGTCGACGCTGGCGTTCCTGATCTGATCCGTCGCGCCTGGCCTCCGTACGCGGGACCCGCTGACAACCACCGGCATCACCGAAGTGACCTGGTGCGAACCTGAACGACCCGGCGTCCCGACCACACGCCGGTCCGGACGCGCCTTCGATCTGAGCAGCGACGCGCGACAACCCGGCTCGTGCGTCCTCACGCCGTGATGCTGTCGCCGCCAAACGCCGGTCGTTCAGCGGAAGAGCGCCTCGTTGATCGGCAGCCCGTTGGCCTCACAGTGACGGACGTAGTGGTTGATGAACCAGAACGTGTCCTGGGTGTCGAGCAGGTTCGAGTTCTCGTCGAAGTATTCGATGCATCCGTTGAGCACGAAGTAGGTGGTGAAGCCCTCCGGGTTGTCGGTGTACAGGGTATGGATCGTCCCCGGGCTCTCGTGGACGTAGTCGCCCACCCGTGCGACCCAGTCGTACTCCCGATATGCCCAGTTCCCGGCGACGGTGAAGCCGGTGACCGGCGAGCGGTGCTTGTGCCTGCCGAGCTCGGTCGGTGCGGTGGCGCGCAAGAGGACGCCGATCTGTCCTTGACGGACGTCGAACATGACGTACCGCACGAAGAGGTTCGGTACGAGGTAATCGATCCACGGTGATTCGTCGGCGGACTCACCGATATGCAAATCCTGGCGCTGATATCGCTTCGTGGTCTCTTCGACCTGCGTGAAGATTGTGTCTACTGCAGTCATCATCGTGCTCCTTGTTGCGTGACCTACCGAGGGCGGGCTCCCCCCTGGCGGGCTCATGTCGGTGGCCCATTGTTCCGATTGGACGGAACGTCACGTCGCATCTATAGCACGGGTGGCCTTGCACCTCGGTTGCCACGTGCCTCATCCTGTCGCCGCACCCGCTGTCGAGGTTCGTCGACCTGTCGACCGGTGCGCCACCACAAGGCCGGCGTCCCAGCCAGGGGCGCGACCGCCTGGCGGAGCGTCGCCTGCGGCCGACTCCAGACCAGCGCTGGAGAGCAGCCAGGCGGTCACCGAGTTGGAGTTCCACATGTCGCCGGCCTGCAACTCGTCGCGGCCCCACGTGGGTGTTGGCACCGTTGTCACCAGATCGAGCACACGTCCGATCTCGGCGCCGTCGATCGTGACGCACACCGGGCTGGCGACCGCGCACGCGATGTCGGGGACGATCCCGGACCGCCATCTGCGGATCTCGTATCGGAAGACGCGGAACCGCCCGGCCCACGGCGTGCCGACAGGGCCCCTCGCACACCGCGCCGCGGTCCTGTCGGCCACGTGCGTCGGTGATCGGTGCCATCTCGACGACGAATGATCCGTCGGTCGTCGTCGCGACGAGCGCGGTGTGGTACAGATCGCAACGCGGCCGGCGATGGACCAGCGCGGCGATGAGCTCGTACACCCCGCCGCTGAGCCGCACCATGCGGGCACCGGCACCCAACGGGATCCAGTACAGGTCGAGTCGGCTGGCCACCGCCGACGGCGAAGTCCGTTCCGCAACGGTCATCGCACAACTGCCGCTCGACGCGAGCTCGGGCGTCGATCGATCGTGAACCATCCGATGACCGCGGCGAGCAGGACCACCAGCGGCGTGACGAGGCTCCACCAGGTCGCGATCGCGAACGGTATCGGCGTGAGCAGCAGGAGCACCGCCACCGTCCGCCGACGCGGCGGGAGCCACGGGGCGATCAGCACGGCGATCCCGCCGGCGACGCCGAGCAGCACGGTGACGATCGGCGCAGCACTGACAGCCATCAGGACGAGACAGGCGCCGAGGACGGTGACGAGGCCGGAGGTCCAACCGGCCGCGATCGCGCCCTGCCGACGGGCGGTCGCGGTCACCGGGTCACCGAGCCGATCGAGCGGCGCGGACTACGACGTGCCGGGCGAACCGGATGACCGATCCGGAAGCTGAGCAGCGGCTGTCCGGCGGGTTGCCCGAGGAGCTCGTCGAACCGCAGCGCGAACGTGGCGGGCAGCGAGGTGGTGCGCTCGCGATCGATCCGCTCGGTGATCTGGTTCGTGTGCTGAATGGCCAGTCCGCGCGAGGTCGCGGCGAGGTGGATCCGCTGCACCAACCGTCCACCGTCCAGTCTCGCCACCGCGTCGTCGACGTCGGTCGCGATGATGACCCCGTATGCAGCTGCGGTGGCGGTGTGCACGGTGCGGGTCTGGTCCAACCAGAACTTGTCGCCGGCTGCGCGCGACGCCGCCGGGAGGATCTTGGCGAGGGTGAGCGTGAGTCGGTCGAGGCCTTGGCAGTCCAGCGTCAGCCCGTCCCGGTGCCGGTCGATGTCGTCGCGGTCGTTGCGGAACCACGCGAACGCGTCGATCGATTGTTGTCGATCGGCGATGATCGCCTCGGTCGCATCGAGAACGATGCCGCCGAACGCGGCCCTGTCGGCAGTCGTGGTGAACCAGCGCACGTCGACACCATCGAGGCCGACGCGCTCGGCCGACAACTCATCGAGGAGCGCCTGAGCGACAGGAGCGCTCGTGTACGGACCCCGGTTGCTGTGGCGGTGCGGGATCGCGTCGTACAGCGGTGACGACACGGCCGACCCGGTGGCGAGGTCGACGGAGGCGACGTGCGTCGGGTCGCCGGCGCTCGGCATCAGCGTGACGGTCGGCGCGAGGCCGCGCGCCGAGGCGGCGAGCACCAGGTTCTCGAGCGCGCAGCCGAGCCCGATGTGCTGCTCGCGAGCGAGGGGATCCAGCGTGCCGGTCCGGCGGCCGGCGTCGAGGAAGAGGTCGACCCGTGACGGTTGCACGGCGAACGTCCAGGACTGGCTGTTGTGCGGGTTCGCAGCGAGCACCGCTGCGGCGACCGCTCCGATCGCGCCCGGATGATCTTGCCAGTTCGACCACCCCTCGTACGGCGTGCCTTCGCCGGCGTCGAGCACGCCGTTGTCGTAGACCCGGTAGCTCGCCGCGCCGGCGCCGACGACCGCGACGGTCACTGCTCCGAGCCCGATTCGGCCGAGCAGGCTGCGGCGCGACAGCGCTACCTCCTCGGCAGGCGGATCTTGCGTACGTGGTGGGTCACCGATCACCGTCATCGTCGCGCACCGCCCGTTCCGGCTCAGGACTGCATGCGGTGAGACCTGTCACGGTGAGCAGGTCCCCGCCCGGGAGGACGAGCCGCATCTCGTCGTCGGTCGCGCCCCAGCGCATGGCCCGCTCGCGTGCGCGTGCGCCAAGCGCGACGCCGCGGCTCCGATGCCGAGCCACCGCGCCGCACGTGCCGCGTCCGTACGGCGATCCCGGCCGCTCAACTGGACACGTCGACCGGAGCCGTGAGCACGACCTTCAGCGCCCCGGTGTCCCCTGCGCCGGCGAAGACGTCGTACGCGTGCTCGATCTCACCGAGCTCGAAGTGGTGGGTGACGAGTCGCCCGGCATCGAGCTGTCCGTTGCTGATCAGTCGCAGCAGGGTCGGTGTCGAGTACGCATCGACGAGACCCGTCGTGATGGTGACGTTGCGCGTCCACAGGTCCTCGAGGTGCAGCGTCACCGGCGTGCCGTGCACGCCGATGTTGGCGATGTGCCCACCGGGGCGGATGAGCGTTGCGGCGAGCTCGAACGTGGCAGGAACGCCGACCGCTTCGATCGCGACATCTGCGCCCAACCCACCGGTGAGCGACCGCACGACCTCGAGCGCATCTTCGCGGGAGTTGTTGACGATCACATCGGCGCCGAACAGCTTGGCCGCCTCCAGCCGGCTGTCGGCGAGATCGACGGCGACGATCGTGGTCGGGCTGAACAACCTCGCCCCGCTGATCGCCGACAACCCGATCGGTCCGGCACCGACGACAGCCACGACATCGCCCGGTTGCACGTGGCCGTTCAACACCCCGACCTCGTACCCGGTCGGGAGGATGTCGGCGAGCATCAACACCGCCTCGTCGCTGACACCCGCCGGAACGGGATACGTCGACAGATCGGCGAACGGAACTCGCACCAGCTCGGCCTGGGTGCCGTCGATCATGTGGCCGAGGATCCAACCTCCACCGCCCAGGCATTGCCCTGCATGGCCGTCCCGGCAATATCGACAGGTGCCGCAGGACGAGATGCACGACACCAGGACACGGTCGCCGACCTTCACGCGGCGCGTCCCCTCACCGATCGCGACGACGGTCCCGACGGCCTCGTGACCGAGGATCCGGCCGTCGGCGACAGCCGGGAGATCACCCTTGAGGATGTGCAGATCCGTGCCACAGATCGTCGTCGCCTCGACGCGCACGATCGCGTCGGTACCGTCGATGATCACTGGATCGGACACCGCTTCCCATGTCTTGTGTCCCGGACCGTGGTAGACGAGCGCGTGCATCAGCTGTGCCTGGTTTCATTCGACGAGCGAAGAGCGGATCCCTTCCAATCCATCCTGCGCTAGCCCGGGACCACGCCAATAGAGCCAACCGGCCCGATCGACCGCTGCTTGTCACCGGTCCTCATCCTTGGCCGACCGAACGGCACTGTTCCGCGACGCGCGCCGATCGAAGCGCGATCAGTTGGTGAGCTCCAATGCGCGTCCGCCCATCACGGCCGTCGAGAGGACGATCGTGTTGGTGCCGGCAGGCCAATCCGCCGCGTCACCGCAACTGCCACTCGGGCAGGTGCGCAGATCAGCCGGATGAAGAACGGCACAGCCGTGTTCGTGGCAGGCACGGCCGGGCCGCTACACGACACGCCATCCTCGCGATCACGCGGCCGGACGAACGACGACCACGGGCACCGCCGCGTGCTCGACGACGCTGTTGACCGTCGAACCGATCAGGCGTGAAGCGATCGCGCCACGTCCGCTGACGCCGAGCACGAGGACATCGCCGTCGCGCACCGAACCCAGGATCGCATTGACGGCACCGTCCTCGACCAGAAGGTCCTTGACCGTTGCACCGCATCGCTGGCGAGCGAGCTCGGCCGCCCGGTCGAGCACGCATGCCGCGTCGATCCGGGTCAGCTCGAGCGCCTGCTGGGTGTTCGTGTCGACACCGACGTAGGGGTAGTCCCACGCATGGACGACCACGAGCTCGATCCCGTGACGGTCCGCTTCGTCGGCCGCCCAGAGCAATGCCGCGTCCGACGGAGCCGAGCCGTCGATGCCGACGACGATCCGGTCCGGTCGACCCGCAGACGCCTGACCACGGACGACGACGAGGGGACATGGGGCGTGGCGCGTCGCCCAGCGCGACGTGCTCCCCAGCCAGAACGCTGCGCCACCTGTGTGTCGGCTCGAGCCGACAACGAGCAGATCGTCGGGACCGAGGCCGTTCGTCAGGGACTCGTGGATCGACCCAGTCGAGACCTCGACATCAATGCGCAGGTGTGGATATCGATCGGTCATCGATCGCTTCATGGTGCTCACATCACTGCGCGTCGCGTCGACGATCGGCGTGATCATGTCGCCCGCCAACCATCCTCCGCTCGCCGCGCCCATCGTCGGGAACTCGCAGCAGGCGACGATCGACAGGTCGACGTTACGCACGGTTGCCTCCGTGGCCGCCCAGGCGACGGCGGCGATGGACGATGGCGTGCCGTCGTAACCGGCAACGATGTGAGTGGTCATCTCACGAGTGTCGCCCCGTCCGACGGCCAGCGGTAGGGCCGACCGACCCCCATCCGGGGACTGCGTCGGTCACCTCAGTGCGCCGATGACGACCGATGAACACCAATGTCCACCGATGTCCACCAATTCCAAGAGATAGAGCCGGACGGCTCTGACACTGCGAACTCGCGAGGGCCCATGCTGCAACCGGCTCGTCCGAGCCGCAAAGGAGATTCCGACATGACACAGGTGCTGCAACCGACAACGCTCGGAGCGAACCACACCGCACTGAACGACACCACAGTGAATGACAGCGCGAGGATCGTGCGCAGTTCGGCGCTGGCACGGGCTGTTGCCGTCGCCCGGATGCTGCTCGGGTTCACGTTCCTGTGGGCCTTCTTCGACAAGTCGTTCGGGCTCGGCTACTCGACCACATCCGGCAAAGCGTGGATCCACGGCGGTTCGCCCACCAACGGGTTCCTGTCCCACGTCGCCGTCGGGCCCTTCCAGACCCTGTTCCACAACCTCGCCGGCAACCAGCTCGTCAACTGGCTGTTCATGCTCGGCCTCCTCGGGATCGGCCTCGCGCTCGTCACCGGCGTCGCGCTGCGGATCATGGCGATCTCCGGCGCGGCGATGATGGCGATGATGTGGGCCGCCGAGTGGCCACTCGCCCGGCACAACGCCACCGGCGCGCTGACTTCCTCCACTAGTCCGCTCGTCGACTACCACGTGATCTACGCCATCCTGATGATCGTCATCGCCCTCGTCGCCGGAGCCGGCAGCACGTGGGGCTTCGCGGATCGCTGGAACAAGCTGCCGATCGTCGAGCGCCACCCGTCGCTGCGATGAGATCACGAGCGGCCGGCGAGCGGCAGCGACCATGTCAGGCCGTGTGACGGGCGACGACCCGACCCTGAGACGGGGTCGGGTCGAGCCGGAACCTCGACGTCCCTCCCCCGCCGCCCCAACGGGGTAGACGGCGGGGTCGCAGACATTGGGCGGGGTTGGTCTGCATCGGCCTTCGTCCGTCCCGACGGCGGTCAGCCCCGGTGGGCGGAGGGTCCGCCTGTCCTGGCCGCGGCTGGTAGGGCGGCCGCACTCGAGATCACATCGATCCCTCGATGACGGCCGGCCACCGTCACGAGGGCAGCTCCTCGCCGGCCTGCTCGGCCACGATGTACGCGGCGTACCAGTCCGGCCAGCTCGCGTCGGGAGCGCCGGTGCGCTGTTCGTGCTCACCGTGCGGGTCTTCGGCGTGCGAGGAGCGAACGGAGCGCGAGATGCAGTGACGTCGTGGGCGTTCGCCTTCGCGATGATGGGCGTATGGATGAGACCGTCGATTCCTACAGCGCTGCGTCTCGCGCGCTGCAGGACAGCTTTGACACACGCCGGCTGGCCGACCGCCTGCAGGAGATGTTCCGATCCCGCTGGACGCTCGAGGACGTACGCCCCGTGATCGAAGCGGCGCCGATGTTCTTCCTCGCCACCGCCGACCGGTCCGGCCGCCCTCAGTGCTCGTACAAGGGCGGTGCACCCGGGTTCGTCCACATCCTCGGACCGATGGAGCTCTGCTATCCGAGCTACGACGGCAACGGCATGTATCTCTCGACGGGCAACATCGCCGAGAACCCGGCGATCCAGATGCTGTTCATCGACTTCGCCGATCCCACCAGGATCCGCGTCTCGGGGCGCGCCGTGCTCAGCGACGACCCGGCGCTGCTCGCCCGTTCACCCGGTGCCGAACTGGTGGTGCACGTCACCGTCGACGACGTCTTCCCGAACTGCGGCCGGTACATCCACCGCACCGGCGACGCCGAACTGTCCGTGAACGTGCCCGACGCCGACGGCTCGGCCCCCGTCGCCGACTGGAAGAAGATCCCGCTGTTCAACGAAGTGCTCGCCGCCGACGACCCGGCCCGCATCGGCGCCGGACCCGTCTCCTGACGGCGCGAATCCCGCCGAGGCCGTCGCCTTCCCACGCACGCCGCAGCGGGCGAGCATCCCGAAGAGCCGTACTGCTCGATCTCGAAGCCGCGACAGAACGCTTGTCTGTTCAGCGCGGTGATGTCGGCCAGAAGGGGTCTCGGCCGAGTGCGGCGAGTCCGCGGTGCCAGCTTGATCCGTCGGTCTGGGTGCCTCGGGCGAAGGCTGCGCCGGGTTGTTGCCGGCGATCGTCGTCGGGGATGCGGTTCGCCATCTGCCAGATCGTCTCGGCGACGTCGTCGGGTGGCGAGTAGAGCTCGCCGAGCGTTGCTGCGACGTCCCACGTGTGCACGACGGTGTCGAGGTATTGGGCGGCGACCAGGAACGCAATGGGCAAGGGCCGTACGGGATCGAGCTCGATCTCGACGACGCGGGTGTTCAGGTCTGCGGCGGCGAACGCGTCGACCAGCTCGGTCACCGATGCGGTCCACGACGTTGTGGTGCACGCGACCGGGTCATACGCGTGCTGCGGCGCCTGACCGTCGCGCACCACACGAGCGAAGCCGACGTGCTGGCCGACCATGTGCGCAAGCAACTCGCCCAGGTTCCACTCGGTGCACGGTGTCTGCCGCCCCAGATCAGCTGCGGCGAGGCGGGCGACGTAGAGGGTTGCCCTGTCGAGGGCGGTGCGATGCTGGGTGCGGTAGTCGTCGGCCACAACCACAGGTAATCACAAGATGATGATCGTCGCAACATGGTGATCATCTATGCCAAGATGGCTCCCGGTGCCCGAACGACGAGACCTGCTTGCCGTCATCGCCCCGCTGGCCAAGGCGCTGCGACACATCGAGGATGCTGCCGCCATCGACCACGACCTGTCGATGTGGCAATACGCGATCCTCGCCGTCATCGACCAACGCCCGGGACTCCACCAGGCCGCAGTCGCGGCCCGGCTCGGCTACAGCAAGAACCGCATCATCGCCGATGTCGACCACCTCGAGCAGCACGGCTTGCTGACGCGACAACGCATCGGCGACCGGCGCGCCAACCGACTGAGCATCACCGCAAGCGGCCAAACGACCCGCGCCGCCGTCCAGCGCGACATCCACCACGCCGAAGACGAACTGCTCGCCTCTTTGCCGCCCGCCACCCGCCGGGAGCTCGAGCGGGCCCTGCGACGGGTGCTCACCGCAACGCCCTCTCCGTAGACCCGGCGCCACACACGAGTTTGCGACAGTCGCCCCAAGTCGACCCGACACGCATCACCGAACTGCAGTGGCGAGGCTCCCGCAGCTCCGCGTCCCGGAGCGAGGGTTCTCTGGAGCCTCGTTCGCGACGGGATCAGCAGACACGACGTGCGGGTCGACGATGGAGGCGCTCTTGCGTCGAGGTCCTGTGAGCTGGCCGGCCCAGACCCGACCGTGGACGGCGTGCCAGTCAGTCGAACGAGACGGTGACCGTGCCGAACGGTCCGAAATCGGCCGCGCACGAGTCACCCGCGCCGGCCTCGAACACATCGGTCGCGACGCCCGTCGTGACGACGTCGCCGCGGCGCAGTCGAAGGCCGAACCGGGGCAACTCATCGGCCAGCCACGCCATCACGTTGAGCGGATGACCGAGCACCGCCGCGCCCGACCCGGTCGTGACGAGCTCGCCGCCGCGCGTGACCGACACCGCGGACGCGCCGAGGTCGAGGCCGCGCCAGTCCGTGACCGGCTCACCACGGAGCCACCAACCGTGGATCGCGTTGTCGGCGGCGACGCACACAGCGCCCACCGCCCACGACTCGAACCGGTGGTCGACGATCTCGATGCCCGGGATCAAGGCCTCGATGTTCTCGGCGATCGTCGCCTGTGTGTGCCCACCAACGACTGGTTCGACATCGGCGCCGACGAGGAAGGCGAACTCTGCCTCGACGACGCGATGCGTGAACTGGTCGGCCGCCAGCGTGGTGCCGCTTGGCGAGGTGCTCTGCGACATCAGGCGGCCGAACACCGGTCGATCGATCTGCAGGGCAGCCTGCGCGATCTCGTTGGTGCATGCGACCTTGAAGCCGATGCATCGGCCATCGGCGTGTGCCACAAGGGCGGCGACCACACGCTGTTGGATCGCGTACGCGTCGGTCAGGGTCTGGGGCCGCAGCGGCAGCGGCAGGTCGGCCACCACCCGACGGTTCGCCCGCATGTCGAGCAGCTCCGTCGCGGCATCGCGGACCAAATCGTCGTTCACGGTCACCAGCCTGCCAGTCGGCGATGATCAGGTACCCACGGCGGTTGCAACCGCTCCGGCAGGAGTCCTGCGAATCGACACCGGACGCAGGTGGAGCGCTCTCCCCTCAGCCCATCCCGAAGAGGGCCATCACGTCCGGGTGGCCGGTGCCAGCGGTGACGCCTCCGTCCACGAGCAGGTTGGCGCCGGTGACGAAGCTCGCCTCGTCCTCCTCACGCCACTCGCTGCAACATCTCGACCTGCCGCTCGTGGCGCACTGACAGCCTCCTCGGAACTCCCGGTACCAACTGCTCGAATCCAGATTGCGGTTGCGATCCGCGCCGGGCGCCTCCCCGCGGCGGATCCTTCAGCCGACCGATTCAACCTTCCGGAGGGGACGACGCGACGCGCCGACCGTCGCAGCGGTGGTGACCGCAAGTTGCGCAGCGGCCTGGTTCGACGAGCGTTGTCGGTCGTCGGATGCCAGACACGACGATTTTGGTGGGTCGATGAGCCATACCACGCCCGATTCTTGCTCTTCCTCTCTCGCCCGGGGCGCACCGTCGGGCGCGACCGGCTCTGACTTCAGGCGCTCGATCGGCGGACGATGAGCTCCGGCTGGAAGACGAACCGGGAGTGCCGGTGTTGCGCGTTGGACGCCTCGTCGAGGAGCAGTTCGGCTGCTTTGCGACCGAGTTGGTGTCGTGGTTGGCGGATCGAAGTGAGCGGGATGGCCGAGGCTTCGGCGAAGGCGATGTCGTCGTAGCCGACGATGGCGAGGTCATCCGGGACGCGCAAACCGTTGCTGAGCAGCTCCTGCAGCAGACCGATGGCGAGGAGGTCGTTCGCGCAGGCGACGGCCGACGGTCGGTGGGATGGCCGGAGCCGAAGCAGCGCACGCGCGGCGGCGATGCCGCCCCGGACGTTGAGCGACGGCGTCGACACGAGTTGCAGCGAATCGGACGAATGGCCGGCAATGATCATCGCCCGACGTCCACCGCGCAGGCGGTCGATCACCTGGTGAGCGGGATCGGCACTGTGGCCGACGAAACCGATGCGGCGATGGCCGAGTTCGAGAAGGTGCCGGACGGCGAGCTCGCCGCCGCCGACGTCGTTGACCGACACGGAGCATTGCCCTCGCGCTGGCCCTTTGTCATCGAGCAGGACGACGGGGACCCCTCGTTCCTTCAGCGAGCGGGTCGGCGCCCTGGACGACCCGACCGGGACATGGAGCACGCCGAGCACATCGTGCTCGGCGAGCATCGTGAGGTAGCGCGCCTCCTTCTTGGCGTCGAGGTCGCTGTTGCACACGATGACGAGGACACCGACCTCGCTCGTCACATCCTCGACGCCGCGGGCGACGTCGGTGAAGAACGGGTTGGCGATATCGGGCACGATCAGCCCGACGGTGCGACTCTGGCCGTGGCGCAGTTGTCTGGCGGATTCGTTGCGGACGTACTTCAGCGTCGCCACTGCCGCCTCGACGCGTTGACGCGTCTCCTCGGCGACGAGATCTGGCCTGTTGAACACGTTCGACACGGTGCCGACGGAGACGCGGGCCAGGCTGGCTACGTCGCGGATCGCCGCCCTGTCGGTCACCCACTCGAAACTACTTGACAAATTTCATCACTTGCCTTATTCTTTCCAAGTTGAATCGATTCAATGAATGGATTCAACTGACAGCGGGCGAGTCTTGCCCGACGACCAGGGGGATCGTTCTTGTCATCACCGTCACCGTCACGGTCGTCGGCTCGTCCGGCTGACGATCGTTGGCCCGCCGACCGCCCGGCGCTCGTCCTGACCCACGCGACCAAGTCCTTCGGCACGGTCCGGGCATTGGAAGACGGCTGTGTGACCCTTTATCCGGGCGAGGCGCACGCGCTGCTCGGCGAGAACGGCGCGGGGAAGTCGACACTGGTCAAGATCCTCGCCGGTGTCCACCAGCCCGACGGCGGCGATCTCGTGATCGGCGGCGAACCGGTCGTGCTGAACGGCCCCACAGCATCTCGCGCTGCCGGCGTGTCCGTGATCTACCAGGAGCCGACGTTGTTCCCCGACCTCAGCGTCGCCGAGAACATCTTCATGGGCCGCCAACCGCTCGGCCGGGCGCGACGCATCGATCGGGCGGAGATGCGCACGCGATCGCAGTCGGTCTTCGCCCGGCTCGGCGTCACCCTCGATCCCGACCGTCCCGCGCGCGGGCTCTCGGTCGCTGATCAGCAGATCGTCGAGATCGCAAAGGCGATCGCCTTCGACGCCACGGTGATCGTCATGGACGAGCCGACGGCCGCGCTGACATCGGTCGAGGTCGGGCGGCTGATGGACGTCGTCAGGGCGCTGCGTGCGGAGGGCGCCGCTGTGCTGTTCATCAGCCATCGTCTGGAAGAGGCCTTCGCGATGTGTCAACGGGTGACCATCATGCGCGACGGCCGCTTCGTGCGGACCGACCCGATCGACGACTTGACGATCGACGACATCATCCGCTCGATGGTCGGGCGCGACCTCGACAGCCTGTTCCCGAAGAACGTGGCCGACGCTGGCGAGGCCGTCCTGTCGGTGCGCCGACTGACACGCGAAGGCGAGTTCAGCGACATCAGTTTCGACGTTCGCAGAGGAGAGATCGTCGCCCTCGCCGGCTTGGTCGGCGCGGGGCGCAGCGAGATCGCCAGGGCGATCTTCGGCATCGACCGCCACGATGCCGGCTCGGTCACGTTGAACGGCGTCGAACTCCCGAACGGCTCACCGATCGCGGCGATGAACGCCGGCATCGGGTTCGTCCCGGAAGATCGCCGCCAGCAAGGTCTGGTGATGGAGATGAGCATCGACCACAACGTCGCCCTCGCCTCGCTGGGACGGCTGCGCAGGGGCGGCCTGATCCGCAGGAACGCCGAGCGTTCCCTGGCGCTGGACTGGGCTGCGAAGCTACAACTGAAGTTCGGCCGGATCGACAATGCTGTCTCCACGTTGTCGGGCGGCAACCAGCAGAAGGTCGTGCTCGGCAAGTGGTTGGCGCGCACGCCCGCGCTGCTGATCATCGACGAGCCGACCCGTGGCATCGACGTCGGAACGAAGGCCGAGGTCCATCGCCTCCTCGACCGGCTCGTCCACGACGGGGTCGCCGTGCTGATGATCTCCTCGGAGCTGCCCGAAGTGCTCGGCATGGCCGATCGCGTGCTCGTGATCCACGAGGGACGGCTCGCTGCGGAACTGCCCAGAGCGACGGCCGATGAGGCATCGATCATGCGCGCTGCGACGGGTCAGCACCGAGGGGCCGCCGCGTGACAGCCGTTGTCACCCCGCCGGCCCGCCCCGTCCCGCCACCGGAGCAGGTCGAAGACGCAGGCGTACGCCGCGCGGAGATGCTCCTGCGGGCTCGCGAGATCGGCATCGTCATCGCCCTGGCGGCGGTCTTCGGCGTCACCACCCTCAAGAACCACAACTTCGCCGACCGCCACAGCATCGAGCAGCTGTTGTCCGGCGCGTCCTTGATCGCGCTGCTCGCCGTCGGCCAGACGTTGGTCGTCGTCACTCGCAACGTCGATCTGTCCGTCGGATCGGTGCTCGGACTGTCCGCCTACGTCGTTGGGATGGTCTTCCGCAACCACCCGGGCACGCCGACGCTGGTGGCCCTGGCGATCGGCACGTGCGTTGGGCTGCTCGTCGGGGCGATCAACGGATTGATCACGACCGTCACCAAGGTCCCCAGCCTGGTGGTGACGTTGGCGATGCTGTACATCGTCCGCGGTGTCGACGCCAAGCTCGTCTCCGGCAAGCAGATCGATCCGATCACCATCCCCCGGTCGTACCAAGAGGTCGGCTTCAAGACCGTCCTCGGCGTCATCCCGTGGCTGACGATCATCGTCGTCGCGATCGTGTGCATCGTGGGCTACTTCATGCGCAGCTACCGGTCCGGCCGCGACCTCTACGCCATCGGCTCGAACCCTGACGCCGCAGCGCTGGCCGGAGTCCCCAAGGGGAGAAGGGTGTTCACCGCGTTCCTGATCAGCGGTGGCCTGGCCGGGCTCGGCGGTGCCCTGTTCCTCGCCCAGTTCGCCACCGTCAATGCGACAGGAGGCGTCGGCTACGAGCTGAACGTCGTCGCCGCCGTGGTCGTCGGCGGCGTGGCGATCTTCGGTGGCAGCGGCACGGTCGTCGGTGCAGCCCTCGGCGCGCTGCTCCTGAACACGATCAACCAGGCGCTCGTGGCCGCCAAGGTCTCCCAGTTCTGGAGCCAGGCGGTGGCGGGCGCCCTGCTGCTTCTGGCGATCACGTTCGACCGGTGGCTCGGGCACCGCGTCGAGCGGCTCGAATCCACTCGCAGGACACGACATGTCGCCTGAACCGTTGGCCACCGACGCCCAGCCGGCGAGGACGCGTGCCGACCTGTCCGGCATGCTCCGTTGGGAAGCGGCGCTCGTCGTGGCGCTCGTCGCCGCGGTGCTCTACGCCGCTTCCACGCCGAACTTCTTCAGCGAGACGAACTTCTTCTTCGTCGGGCTCAACATGGGCGAGATCGCGATCATGGCGTTGCCGCTGACATTGATCGTCATCACCGGCGAGATCGACCTCTCCGTGGCCTCGATGCTCGGCCTGTCGAGCACCCTGCTCGGCTACCTGACCTTGCACGGCTGGTCGATCCTGCCGGCGATGATCGCCGTGCTCGTCGTCGGGGCGCTCGGCGGGGCGTTGAACGGCGCGCTGATCACCAAGCTCGGCCTGCCGTCCATCGCCGTCACGATCGGGACACTGACCTTGTTCCGCGGTCTTGCGGAGGGCGTGCTGGGCGCCAAGTCGGTGGGCAAGTACTCGCTGTGGCTGACCAAGATCGGCGTCGAGCCGATCCCCGGGACACACGTCATCGCCTGGTCGGTCGGCTTCTTCGTCGTGTTCGCGGTGATCTTCGGCGTCGCGCTGCACGTCACGCCACTCGGCCGCTCGATCTTCGCCATCGGCCTGCAGCCGGAGGCGGCGCACTTCTCCGGCATCCGCGTCCGGCGGATCAAGTTCCGCCTGTACGTGTTGTCCGGGCTGATCTGCGCGTTCGCCGGGATCCTGTGGACGTTGCGTTTCGCCACCTCGCGCTACGACGCCGGCACCGGCCTGGAGCTCAACGTCGTGGCCCTCGTGCTGTTCGGGGGTGTGTCGATCTTCGGTGGTCGCGGATCGATCCCGGGGGTCGTCACGTCCGCGATCGTGATCGCCCTGCTGCAACAGGCGATGACCCTGCGTCAGGTCGACCCGCAGGTGCGCAACATCGTCATCGGCGTCCTGCTCCTGGTCAGCGTCGTCGTGCCCAACATCGGCGAGGCCGTCCGCCGAGTGCGCGACCGGGCCCGCAACCGCCGGCGTGCCGTGCTGCTGACGCAGCCCTCGCCGTGAACCTCTCACCAACCATCCACCACCGGAGGACAAAAATGGCACTCACCCACAAGTTCAAGAAGCGGGGCGCGATCGCCTCGGTCGCACTCCTGCTCGTCGTCGCCAGCGCCTGCGGTTCGAGCAAGAAGTCGTCGAGCACGCCGACGACCGCCGCGACCGCGACGACCGCTGCCGCGACCGCGACGACGGCTGCCGCGACCGCGACGACCGCCACCGGCGCGTCGGGAGCCACGACGACGGCGTCCGGCGGCTCCACAGCCGGCGCTACGACGGGGATCAAGAAGGGCCTCACCATCTACTACATCCCGAAGGACACGCAGAACCCGTACGAGGTGCTTGCCGACAAGGGCGGGGAGAGCGCGCTGACCGAGCTCGGGGGCAAGGTCGTCGTCAGCAGCGGCACCGAGGACACGGCAGCGGCGCAGATCCCGTCGATCCAGGCGGCGATCGCGGCGAAGGCCGACGCCATCGTCATCGCCGCCAACGATCCTGACGCGTTGTGTCCGTCGCTCGCCCAGGCGCAGGCGGCAGGGATGGTCGTCGTCGCCTTCGACTCGGACAACAACTGCCCGAACCACCTGTTCATCAACCAGGCCGACACGGCGACGATCGGCACCGCGGAGGTCGACTACATGGCCACGCTGATCGGGAGCAAGGGCGAGGTCGCCATCCTCTCGGCCGCCGCCACGGCGACGAACCAGAACGCATGGATCGACCACATGAAGACGCAGTTCGCGAAGTACCCGAACATGAAGCTCGTCGACACGGTGTACGGAAACGACGATCCCGCGACATCGCTGACGGTGCTGCAAGGTCTCCTCTCGGCACATCCGAACCTCGCCGGGATCATCTCCCCGACCACCGTCGGGATCTCGACCGCCGCGCAGTACCTGTCGACCCACAAAGACGTCAAGGTGCAGCTGACAGGTCTCGGCTTGCCGTCGCAGATGAAGCCGTACGTCAAGGACGGCACGGTCAAGGGGTTCATGCTGTGGAACCCGTCGGACCTCGGCTATCTCGCCGGCTATGCCGCTGCATCGCTGGCGTCGAAGACCGTCGTGATCAAGGACGGCGCGACGTTCACAGCGGGGAAGCTGAAGGACTACAAAATCGCCGTGCCGGCGACCGGCAGCGCCAACATCGTCCTCGGCCCGCCGACCGTGTTCGACGCCGCGAACATCGACCAGTTCAACTTCTGAGCTGATCGACGCCCCCAGGCCCGGCTCGAGTCGGGTTCCCGATCCGCAACGCGCGGTCAGGAGTCCGACTCGGCCAGCCCACTCACGCACCACGGAGGGTCGCCATGCAACGTGTCTGCTTCCAGCTCCGGGTCCGGCCGGACATGATCGACGAGTACGTCCGTCGACACGCCGCGGTGTGGCCGGAGATGCGTGTCGCCCTCACCGCAACCGGCTGGCACAATTACTCGCTGTTCCTCGACACCGACGGCACGCTGATCGGCTACTTCGAATGCGACGACCTCGCGGCCGCCCAATCCGGGATGGCCGCCACCGAGGTCAATGCCCGCTGGCAGCATGAGATGGCGCCGTTCTTCGAGGGCCTCGACGGCGGCGCACCCGACGAAGGGATCCACGCGATCCCCGAGATCTTCCACCTCGACTGAGTTCGGCCCCCCGCTCACTCCCCGAACACGACAGGACTGACCATGACCACTCCCAACCCCGTCACCGAGGTGCTCCGCCGGCAGGCGATCGAGCTGCCGTCGTGGGCGTTCGGCAATTCGGGGACCCGTTTCAAGGTGTTCGCCCAGGCCGGCGTGCCGCGCAACCCGTACGAGAAGATCGCCGACGCCGCGCAGGTCAACCGGTTCACCGGGGTCGCCTCCAGCGTCTCGCTGCACATCCCGTGGGACAGGGTCGACGACTACACCGATCTCGCCAAGCACGCCGCCGATCTCGGTGTGCGCATCGGCGCGATCAATTCCAACGTCTTCCAGGACGACGACTACCGGCTCGGGTCTGTCACCAACCCCGACCCGCGGGTTCGTCGCAAGGCCACCGATCACCTGCTTGCGTGCGTCGACGTGATGGACGCAACAGGTTCCAAGGATCTCAAGCTGTGGTTCTCCGACGGCACCAACTATCCCGGCCAGGACAGCATCCGCGTCCGCCAGGACCGCCTCGCCGCATCGCTCACCGAGGTCTACGCGCGGCTGAGTCACGACCAGCGCTTCCTCCTCGAGTACAAGCTGTTCGAGCCGGCGTTCTACACGATGGACGTCCCCGACTGGGGCGTGTCGTACATGCATTGCATCGAGCTGGGGCCGAAGGCGATGGTCGTTGTCGACACCGGCCACCACGCGCCGGGAACGAACATCGAGTTCATCGTCGCCGTGTTGCTCCGTGCCGGCAAGCTCGGGGGGTTCGACTTCAACTCCCGGTTCTACGCCGACGACGACCTGATGGTCGGCTCCGCTGACCCGTTCCAGCTGTTCAGGATCATGAGCGAGGTCCGCTGGGGCGGTGGGCTCGACCCGTCCGTCGGCGTCGCGTTCATGCTCGATCAATGCCACAACATCGAACCGAAGATCGCCGGCCAGATCCGCTCGGTGATGAACGTCCAGGAGGCCACGGCGAAGGCGATGACGATCGACGCCGACGCCCTGCGCGCCGCCCAGGACACCGGCGATGTGCTCGGCGCCAACGCGGTGCTGATGGACGCCTACAACACCGACGTCAGGGGGCTGCTCGCCGACCTGCGTGGCGAGATGGGCATCGATCCCGACCCGATGGCTGCGTACCAGCGGTCCGGATACCTGGCGCAGATCGTCGCCGAGCGGGTCGGCGGCGACGCTGCCGGATGGGGCGCCTGAGATGGGCGGCCGCAGCGGGCGGACCATTGGACACGTCGTTGCGGTGCGCGGGGTGAGCGTCGTCGACGACCTGGTGGCGCGCTCGAACCGCCTCGGTGCCGACCCGCGCAACACCAACTACGCCGGCGGCAACACGTCGGCGAAGGGCACGACGACAGACCCCGTGACCGGTGGCCCCGTCGACCTGCTGTGGGTCAAGGGCTCCGGTGGAGATCTCGGCACCTTGACACCGGCCGGGCTGGCGGTGCTCCGGCTCGACCGGCTGCGCGCCCTCGTCGACGTCTACCCGGGAGTCGAGCGCGAGGACGAGATGGTGGAGGCGTTCGACTACTGCCTGCACGGCCGCGGCGGAGCCGCGCCGTCCATCGACACTGCGATGCACGGCCTGCTCGACGCCGACCACGTCGATCATCTCCACCCCGATTCCGGCATCGCCCTGGCCACCGCAACCGACGGCGAGGCACTGACCAAGGAGTGCTTCGGCGACCGTGTCGTCTGGGTCCCATGGCGCCGGCCCGGCTTCCAGCTCGGTCTCGACATCGCCGCGATCAAGTCGGCCAACCCGCAAGCGATCGGCTGCATCCTCGGTGGCCACGGGATCACCGCGTGGGGAGCGACGAGCGACGAGTGCGAGGCCAACTCGTTGGAGATCATCAGCGCCGCGACCGCGTTCCTCGAAGAACGTGGGTCGCAATCACCGTTCGGTCGGCGCGAAGCCGGGTTCGAAGCGCTGCCCGACGACGAACGTCGGCTGCGCGCTGCTGCCCTCGCCCCGGTGATCCGCGGGCTGGCGTCGACAGACAGGGCGCAGGTCGGGCACTTCAGCGACGACCCCGTCGTGCTGGAGTTCCTCGCCGGCGAGAAGCTGGAGCGGCTCGCCGGCCTCGGCACGTCGTGCCCGGATCACTTCCTGCGCACGAAGGTCCGCCCACTGGTGATCGACCGGGCCGCAGCGACCCCGCTCGACGACGTCATCGCCCGACTGCAGGAGCTGCACCTCGCCTACCGCGAGGACTACAGGTCGTACTACGCGCGCCACGCGGATGCCGACAGCCCGCCGATGCGTGGTGCCGATCCGGCGATCGTGCTGGTCCCCGGCGTCGGGATGTTCTCCTTCGGACCGAACAAGCAGACCGCCAGGGTTGCCGGCGAGTTCTACGTCAACGCGATCAACGTGATGCGTGGCGCCGAGTCGGTGTCGACGTACGAACCGATCGCCGAGGCGGAGAAGTTCCGCATCGAGTACTGGGGCCTCGAGGAGGCCAAGTTGCAGCGGATGCCGAAGCCGAAGCCGCTGGCGACGCGGATCGCCTTCGTCACCGGCGCCGGGTCCGGCATCGGTCGAGCGATCGCCCGCCGGCTGGCCGCCGAAGGGGCCTGCGTGGTCGTCGCCGACCTCGACGGCGACGCCGCGTCCACCGTCGCGGCCGAGATCGGCGACAGCGACATCGCCATCGCCGTCACGGTGGATGTCACCGACGCGGCCCAGATCAGCGCGGCGCTGCAGGACGCGGTGCTGGCCTTCGGCGGCATCGATCTCGTCGTCAACAACGCCGGTTTGTCGATCTCCAAGTCGTTGCTGGAGACAACAGAGCGAGATTGGGATCTGCAGCACGACGTGATGGCCAAGGGCTCCTTCCTGGTGACGCGTGAGGCCGCCAAGACGATGATCGGTCAGGGGATGGGCGGCGACATCGTGTACATCTCGAGCAAGAACTCGCTGTTCGCCGGTCCGAACAACATCGCCTACGGAGCGGCGAAGGCAGACCAGGCCCACCAGGTGCGGCTGTTGGCAGCCGAGCTCGGCGACCATGCGATCAGGGTCAACGGGATCAACCCCGATGGCGTCGTTCGCGGCTCGGGGATCTTCGCCAAGGGGTGGGGTGCACAACGTGCCGCCGTGTACGGCGTCGCCGAGGAAGACCTCGGTGCGTTCTACGCCCAGCGCACCCTGCTCAAGCGCGAGGTGCTCCCCGAGCACGTCGCCGCAGCCGTCTTCGCGCTCACCGCCGGTGATCTCTCGCTGACCACCGGCATGCACATCCCTGTCGACGCAGGCGTTGCGGCCGCGTTCTTGCGCTAGGCGTCGCCGATGCCCACGTATGTCGCCGTCGACCTCGGGGCGACGAGCGGACGCGTGGTCAACGTCACGATCGACGCAGCCGGGATCACCCTTGACGAGGTCAGCCGGTTCGGCAACCAGACCATCCCGATGCCAGGAGGTGGATCGCGCTGGGACGTCGACGGGCTGCTCGATCACGTTCGCGCCGGGCTCGTCGGGGCGGCCGCGAGGACCCGCCTGCGGTCGGTGGCGATCGACTCGTGGGCCGTCGACTACGGGCTGCTCGACGACGACGGGCGCCGGTGCGGCCCGGTGCACAGCTACCGCTCGACGCGCACGGACGGGGTGATGGCAGACGTCGTCGGGCGGATCGGCCGCGACCGGATCTACCGCGTGACGGGCATTCAGTTCCTGGCGTTCAACACGATCTATCAGCTCGCCTCCGCCCAGCGTGTCGATGGGCTGGCCTCCGCCGCCTCACTGCTGATGATGCCCGACCTGTTCAACCACGAGCTCTGCGGGAGCACGACCAACGAGGTCACCAACGCCAGCACGACCCAGCTGCTCGACGCGCGCAGTCACGAGTGGAGCGACGAGCTGATCGACGGGCTCGGCCTGCCGCGCCGCCTGTTCCCCGGGTTGCACGCGCCCGGGACACTGCTCGGCACGATCGACGGCGTCGACCCGGTGCTGGACGGGCTGACGATGGTCGCTGCAGCCAGCCACGACACGGCCAGCGCGGTCGCCGGTACTCCCCTGGACGGGGACCGACCGGCCGTGTACATCTCCTGTGGCACCTGGTCGCTGGTCGGCTGCGAACTGAGCGCGCCGATCACCACACCCGCCGCCGCCGCTGCGAACGTCACCAACGAGCTCGGCATCGACGGCACCACCCGGCTACTGAAGAACGTCACCGGTCTGTGGCTGCTCGAGGAGTGCCGACGCGCCTGGGACGGCGAGGGTAGGCCGAACACCGTCGCCGGGTTGATCGCCGCGGCAGCCGAGGTGCCCGGCGGGCGGAGCGTGATCGATCCCGAC
>JBBQTN010000008.1:0-52300 GCA_038213195.1 Acidimicrobiales bacterium
GAAGCGGCCGAGGCGGAGCCCGCCGACCCCGATGAGTCCGTCACGTGATGCCCGCCAGATCACGCAGGCGGTCGGCGAGGCGCGCCCCTCCTGTGTCCTCCTCGGCAACGCACAGCAGCGTGTCGTCGCCGGCCACGGTCCCGAGCAGCCCGGTCAGCCCCGACCGGTCGAGGGCCGAGGCGACGACGTGCGCGCAACCGGGCGGGGTGCGCAGGATCACCAGGTTGGCGGACCGCTTGACCTCCGCCACCCACTCCCCCATCACCCGCCGCAGCTGATCTTCGGGGGCGATCCGCGCCGGTTCGTACTCGGGGATCGCGTAGACGGTCTCCCCGCCGGGGACGCGCACCTTCACTGCGCCCAGGTCTTCGAGGTCGCGCGACACCGTGCCCTGCGTGGCGACGATGCCTTGGTCGGCGAGCAGCTCGACGAGCTGTGGTTGGTTGGTGACGCCGCGGGCGCCGATCAGCCGGGCGATCGTCTGCTGGCGCTGGACCTTCGAGGCCATCAGCGCACTCCCACCAGGAACGCGAGCGCTCCTCGGGCGGCGTGCAGCCGGTTGTGGGCCTGGGCGATGACGTGGCTGTGCGGGCCGTCGATCACCGACGCGGCCACCTCGAAGCCCCGGTACGCGGGGAGGCAGTGGTAGAAGCCCACGCCCGGTGCCGCCGCGCTCATCAACTCGTCGTCGACGGTGAACCCCTCGAATGCCTGCTTGCGGGCGTCCTTCTCGGATTCCTGACCCATCGACGTCCAGGTGTCGGTGTGCACCGCGATCGCACCACGCACCGCGTCGACGGCACGGTGCACCTGGCGGACCGAGCCGCGACCGAGCAGGTCGAGGCGCTCCAGCTCCGCCTCGCCGGCATCGAACCCGACGGGACAGGCCAGCGCGACGTCGCCGCCGAGCAGGATCGTCGCCTCGGCGAGCGAGCGGGCCACGTTGTTGTAGTCGCCGACGTAGGCGACCGTGCGTCCCGCCAGGTCGCCGTGCACCTGCTGCATCGTCAGCACATCGGCGAGACCTTGCAGCGGATGGGCGTGATCGCTGAGCATGTTGACGATCGGGACGGTGCTGACCGCAGCCATCCGCTCGACGACGTGGTGGTCGAAGACCCGCGCCGCGAGCATCCCGTGGTAGCCGGCCATCACCCGCGTGATGTCCTCCACCGGCTCGCGCACGTCGAAGCCGACCTCGTCGCCGCGGGTGTACACCGGGTGGCCGCCGAGCTGCACGACCGCGACCTCCATCGACTGGCGGGTCCGGTTCGACGGCTTCTCGAAGATCAACGCCACGCCCTGCCCGGCGAGCACCTTGGGGAGATCGGGGCGCGCGGCAAGGTCGAGCACCGTCGTCAGGTCGGCGGCGGAGAGGTCGGTGATCGTCAGCAGGTGACGGACCGGCCGCAACGCGGCCAGATCGGTCATTCGAGCACTGCCGCGATCATCGTCACCGCCTCGTCGATCTCCGCGCGCGACACGGTCAGTGGCGGTGCGAGACGTAGCGCCGTCGAGGTGACGGCGTTGGTCACCAGGCCGCGCTCCATCAGTGCGGCGTACGCGACCTTGGCGTCGCGCCCGCCGGCCAGCTCCGCGGCGAGCAGCAGGCCGCTGCCGCGCACGCTCGCCACTCCCGGGAGCGCCGCGAGGCGCTCGGTGAGGTACGCGCCCTGCGCCGCGGCGAGCGCCGGCGCGTCGATCCGGCGCATCTCGGCGATCACCGCCCCGACGACCGCTGTCGCCAGCGCTGTGCCGCTGAAGGTGCTGCCGTGGTCCCCCGGCTGGAACACCGCGGCCACGTCGCGCTTGGCCCACATCGCCCCGACCGGGAAGCCGTTGCCCATGCCCTTGGCCATCGTCACGACATCGGGCACGACCCCGGCGTGCTCGAAGCCGAACCACTTCCCGGTGCGCCCCATCCCCGTCTGCACCTCGTCCATGATCAGCAGCATCCCGCGCTCGTCGCACAGGGTGCGCACGTCGCGCAGGTAGCCGAGATCGGCGGGGATCACGCCGCCCTCGCCCTGCACCGGCTCGAGCAGCACCGCGCTCACGGTCTCGTCGACCGAGCCGACGAGCGCGTCGAGGTCGTTGAACGCGACGTGGCGGAACCCGTCGGGCATCGGCCAGAACGGCTCGTGCTTGGCCGGCTGGCCGGTCGCCGCCAACGTCGCCAGGGTGCGCCCGTGGAAGCTGCCGTACGCGCTGACCACCGCGTGGCGGCCCCGGCCGCCGAACTTGCGGGCCAGCTTCAGCGCGGCTTCGTTGGCCTCGGCACCGCTGTTGCAGAAGAACACCTGACCGTCCTCGCCGGTCACCTCTTCGAGCAACTCGGTCAGGCGGTGCGCGGTCGCGACGGCGACGTCGTTTGCGAACAGGTTGCTGACGTGCCACAGCACGTGGCTCTGCGCGGCGAGCGCGTCGGCGACGACAGGGTGGGCGTGGCCGAGCGAGATCACGGCGAGGCCGCCGAGGAAGTCGAGGTAGCGCTTGCCCCGGTCGTCCCACAGCTCCGTGCCCGCACCGCGCACGAACGTCGTGGTCGCGGGGGCGAACACCGGGACGAACGGGCTGTGTTCGATGGTCGGGACTGGCCTCCGCTGCGCTTCTGCTGCTCTCTCCGGGCCTGCGCCGGACTGCGCTCCTGTGTTCGTCGTGTTCGTCATGTGACCATCGTTCCGATCCCCTCGTCGGTGAAGACCTCGAGCAGCAGCACGTGGGCGATGCGACCGTCGAGGATGTGAGCGCGCCGGACCCCGTGGCGCACAGCGTGGACGCAGCTCTCCGTCTTCGGGATCATCCCGCCGGCGATGTTGCCGTCCGTCATCAGCTTGTCCAGCTCGTCAGGCGTCGTCTGGCGGATCAGGCTGGCCGGGTCGTCGACCACTTCGCGGAGGCCTTCGATGTCGGTCAGGTAGACGAGCTTCTCGGCGCCGAGTGCCTCGGCGATCGCCCCGGCGACGGTGTCGGCGTTGATGTTGTACGCCTGCCCTTCTGCGTCGGTCCCGATCGTCGCGACGACCGGGATGAACCCGTCGTCCAGTAGGGCGTGGAGGATCGTCGGGTTGATCGCGTCGACGTCGCCGACGTAGCCGAGGAGCGGATCGCGCGGCACGGCGCGGATCAGCGCGGCATCCTCGCCGGACACCCCGACGGCGAGCGCACCGTGGACGTTGATGGCGGCGACGATCTGTGGATTGACCTGCCCGATCAGCACCATCCTGACGATGTCGACGGTCTCGCGATCGGTGACCCGCAACCCGTCGCGGAACTCGCTGACCTTGCCGAGGCGGTCCATCAGGGCGCTGATCTGCGGCCCGCCGCCGTGGACGACGACAGGCCGCATCCCGACCTGGCGCATCAGCACGACGTCCTGCGCGAAGTGGGCGAGGGCGTCCTCCTCGGTCGAGCCGGCGAGCGCGTTGCCGCCGTACTTGACGACCACCACCTGGTCCGCGAACCGGCGGATGTAGGGCAGCGCCTCGACGAGCGTTGCCGCCCGCTCCGCCGGGGTCACGCCGACCCCGCCCTCGACATCGTCGGCGCTGACCGCACCGCCGCCCGCCGACCCTGACGCGTCACGGGTAGACGCCGACCTGTGACAGACCGGTCGTCTCCGCGAGGCCGAGCGCGACGTTGGCCGCCTGCACTGCCCCGCCGGATGCGCCCTTGGTGAGGTTGTCGATCGCGCACAGCGCGATCACGGTGCCGGTGCGCTCGTCGTAGCGCGCGGTCACGTGGGCCATGTTGCTGCCGAGCGTCGCCTTGGTCGACGGCGAGGCGGGACGCACCGACACGAACGGCTCGTCGCGGTAGTGGCGGGCGAGCGCTGCGAGCAGCGACTCGGTGGTGACGTGGCCGGCGGGCCTGGCGTAGCAAGTGGACAGCAGCCCACGGCTGAGCGGGGCGAGGTGCGGGGTGAACAGCACGTGGGCGCCGACCTCCTGCTCGATCTCCGGGGTGTGCCGGTGATCGAGCAGCCCGTAGGCGGTGACGTCCTCGTCGGCGGTGCAGAACAGCGAGGCGTGCTTGAGTGCCCGGCCCGCGCCGCTGATGCCGGTAATGCTGTCGACCACGACGCCGACCGTCGCGATCAACCCGGCCTGCACGAGCGGGGCGAGGGCCAGCGTCGCCGCTGTGACATGGCAGCCCGGCGCGGCGATCAGCTCCGCCTCCTTGAGCTCGCTGCGGTGCAGCTCGGGCAGCCCGTAGGCGGCCTTGGCGAGCAGCTCGGGCTGGTCGTGGCCGAAGCCGTACCACTGTGGGTACAGCGCCGCGTCCTTCAGCCGGTACGCGGCGGAGAGGTCGATCACGCAACGGACGGTGCCGACGAGCTGCGGCGCCAAGGCCATGCTCGCCTCGTGCGGCAGGCCGAGGAAGACGACGTCGAGCTGCCGGGCGCGGTCGACGTCCAGCTCCTCGAACACGAGGTTCGGGTAGCGGCCGGCGAGGCTCGGGTAGAGCGCCGCGGCGAGCGTGCCGGCCTGGCTGTCGCCGGTGGCGTAGACGACCTCGAACTCGGGGTGGTGGGCACACAACCGTAGGAGCTCGGCCCCCGTGTAGCCGGACGCACCGATGATCCCAACGCGCAGCATGGTGCATGACTATACGAACATCCGCATTGTCATGCAACCATTGTCGCCGCAGTACAGGTTCTGGGAACCTGCCCTGTTCCCGGCAGAATGGAGCCGTGACGCCGTTCGATCCGTCGACGAAGGGCAAGTTGCTGGTCGCCACGCCACCGCTCGGTGACCCGAACTTCGATCGTTCCGTGGTCTACATGCTCGAGCACAGCGACGCAGGCGCGGTCGGCCTGGTGCTCAACCGCCCGGGCCCGGAGACTGCGGTCGAGGGTCTCGGCGAATGGATCGATCGGATCAGCCCGCCGTTCGTGGTGTTCGTCGGTGGCCCGGTCGAGCTCGACGCGCTGATCGCGCTGGCGTCGGCCGATCATCCCAACGAGGAGGCGTGGACCGCGCTGCAGGGCGACGTCGGCACCGTCGACCTGTCCGTCGGGCCGAGCGAGGTCGCCGCGCTCGTCAGCCGGCTGCGCATCTTCCGCGGCTACGCCGGATGGGGTGCGATGCAGTTGGAGAGCGAGATCGACGCAGGGGCCTGGATGGTCCTAGCGGCCGAGCCCGAGGACCTGTTCACCCCGAACCCCGAGCACCTCTGGCGCGACGTGCTGCGCCGCCAGGGCGGTCGGATCGCCTGGGTCGCCAACGCCCCGGACGACCTCGAGCTGAACTGACCTGACAGCGCTGACCCGCCGACGCGAGACTGGACCGGTGAGCACCTCACCCGAACCATGGGTGCGCACGGCGTGGCACCTCGTCGAACACGTCAACGCCGTCAGCTACTTCGCGCCCGAATGTCGGGCCGCCCCGACTGCGCTCGGCCTTCGCGGCTTCTGGATGGGCTACTTCGCCTGCCGGGCTGCGCCGTTCGGGGCCGCTCCCGCGGCGTTGGTCGAGGCGACGTTCTTCAACTTCGAGCCTGCGATGGTGCGCAAGGCGATCCCGGCCGCCTGGTCCCTGGCGTCGCCGGCCGACGTCCTCGTCGCCCGCCGGACATCGGCGGCCGCTGCCTTGCGGCGGCTCGTCCCCGGCGTGGATGCCGTTGCCGCGCAGATCGTCGCCCAGCTCGCGCCGTTGATCGACGACGCCATCCCGTCGGGACGCCCGCTGTTCGCCGCGAACCAGACGGTGGCGCCGGTCGACGATCCGGTCGAACAGCTGTGGCAGCACGCGACGTCGGCGCGCGAGCACCGCGGTGACGGTCACGTCGCCGCGCTCGTCGCCGCCGACCTCGACGGCTGCGAGGCGCTCACGCTGTTCGCGGCCGACGTCGGCACGCCCGACGCCGAAGCGCTGCGTGGCTCACGCGGCTGGTCGGCCGACGAGTGGGCCGCGGCCGAGGACCGGTTGCAGGTCCGCGGCCTGCTCGACGGCGCCGGCGAGCTCACCGACGACGGCCGTCGGCTGCGCACCCAGGTCGAGCGTGCCACCGACAATGCGGCCCGCCGCCTGTTCGCAGGCCTGCACCCGTCGGCCCACGCCGATCTGCTCGCGCTGCTGTCGCCGGTGGCGCGGACGATCCGTGACAGCAACACGGTCACCTACCCCAACCCGATGGGACTGCCGCCGATCGACTAGCGGCCGCAGCGAGCCACGATCAGGCACGTCGAGCGCCGCAGCCACGTCGATCAGCCGCGCAGCGTCGCCCCGAGCTTGCCGACCGCGGCGACGACCTTCGTGCGCAGCCCTGTCAACTCCTCGTCGGTGAGCGTCCTGTCGACGGCCTGCAGGCGCAGCCGGTAGCCGAGCGAGCGCTCCCCCTGCGCGACACCGGGCCCGCGGTACACGTCGAACAGGGCGAGGTCGACGAGCACGTTGCCGGCTGCCTGCTTGATCGCCTTGTCGACCTTCTCCGCAGGGGTCGACTCCGCCACCGCGAAGGCGAGGTCGAGGTCACTCGATGGGTAACGGCTGATCGGCTTCGCCGCCTGCGGCTTCGGTTCGCCGGCGAGCAGGCTGGTGAGATCGAGCTCGAGCACCGCGACCCGCTCGTCCACGCCATAGGCGTCGAGCGCATCGGGATGGACCTCGCCGACCGCGCCGACGACGTCGCGTCCGACCGTCAGCGTCGCGGAGCGCGTCGGGTGGAGTCCCGCAGGCGCACGGCCCTGGTCCACCCGCGCGCCGAAGCCCAACGCCGTGGCGATCTCCCGCCACATCGCCATCGCCGCGACTGCGCTGCGCCCGGCGAGCACGATCCCGAGCGCTTCGTACTCGTCGGGCAGGGCGCCGTCCCCCGGCGGGTAGACATGCCCGATCTCGAACAGCGCGACGCCCGGCCGGCGGTGCGATTCGTTGTAGGCCACCGCCTTGAGCAGCCCCGGCCGCAGCGAGGTGCGCAGCACGCTCTCCTCCGCGGCGAGCGGGTTGACGATGCGCACCGCTGCGTCGGGCAGCCCGGCGCGAGCGAGGTCGACCGGCGCGAGGAACGGGTTCGGCATCGCCTCGCTGCAGCCGAGCCCGAGAACCACCTCGCGCAGCCGCCGGCGTCGCGCCTGACGGACGGAGAGGCGGCCGTGCACGGTCGACTTGGGCACGGTCTTGGCGATGTTGGCGTAGCCGAGGTGGCGGGCGATCTCCTCGATCACGTCGACCTCGTCGCTGCAGTCCGGCCGCCACGACGGCAGCGAGACGGTGAGGGTGTCGTCGTGCGCGGTGCTGCGGAACCCGATCGGCGCGATCAACGCGGCCATCCGTTCCCCGGTGAGCTGCGTGCCGAGCAACGCGTTGACGCGCTGCGGGCGCACCGACGTCTCGCGCTCGGGCGGCGGGAGCGCGGCCGAGCAGGCGTCGACCGCGCCGGCGTGCACCACGAGATCGGGGCAGGTCGGCGCGAGCAGTTCGACGAAGCGGGCGATCGACGCCGGCATCCCGTACGGATCGATGCCGCGTTCGAACCGCGCCGATGCCTCGCTGCGCAGACCGAGTCGTGCCGCTGTGCGCTGGATGCCGGCCGGCTCGAACCACGCGACCTCGAGCACGATCGTGGACGTCGCCGGGCCGATCTCGCTGTCGCGGCCGCCCATGATCCCGCCGATCCCGATCGGGACGTCGGTGGCGTCGCAGATCAACAGGTCGTCGCTGGTGAGCGGGCGCGCCACCTCGTCGAGCGTGACCAGCTGCTCGCCGTCGGCGGCACGGCGCACCCGGAAACCGCCCCCGCCGAGCCGGTCGAGGTCGTAGGCGTGGTTGGGCTGGTTGCGCTCCAGCATCACGTAGTTGCTGGCGTCGACGACGTTGTTGATCGGCCGCATCCCCGCGGCGGCGAGGCGGCGCGCCATCCACTGCGGCGATTCGCCGATCGTGATCCCGCTGATCACCGTCGCCGTGAACCGGGCGCAGCGGTCGCCGTCGACCAACTCGACCGCTGCGGCGCGCGTTGTGCCGGTGGGGGCGACGCCGGACGGGTCGGCGTGCAGCGGTGCGCCGAGGTGGGCGGCGAGGTCGCGGGCGATGCCGAGGTGGCCCCAGCAGTCCGGACGGTTGCGGGTCAGGTCGATGTCGTAGACGACCTCCGGCTCGATGCCCAGCGCGGCGCCGTAGGGGATGCCCAGCGTTGTGCCAGGCGGCAGGATGAGGATGCCGCTGTGATCGTCGCCGAGGCCGAGCTCGCGGGCCGAGCAGAGCATCCCGTCGCTGGAGATGCCGAGGATCGGCTTCGGCTCGATCACCCTCCCGTCGGGCATCGCCGTGCCGGGCGTCGCCAGCGGAACGACGTCGCCGGCGTGCATGTTGAAGGCCCCGCACCAGACGTGCCGCACGGCCCCGTCGCCGGCGTCGACCAACACCCGATGGACCTTGGCTGCGTCCGGATGGCGTTCGGTGCGGATCACGCGCGCGGTGATCACCCCTGGCACGGAGGACCCGATCGTGAGCACCTCCTCGACCGCCATCCCCAACGACGTCAGCGCGGCGGCGAGCGCAGGGACATCGTCGCCGACGTCGGCGAGGTCGTTCAACCACGAGTGCACGACCCGCATCAGAACTGCTCCAGGAAGCGGATGTCGTTGGTGAACATCTCGCGGATGTCCGCCACCGCGTGGCGTTCCTTGGCCATCCGGTCGATGCCGAACCCGAACGCGAAGCCGCTCCACTCCTCGGGGTCGAGACCACCGGCGCGCAGCACGTTGGGGTGGACCATCCCGCACCCACCGAGCTCGAGCCAGTCACCCTTCGGTGTCTGGATGTCGAACTCCGCGGACGGCTCGGTGAACGGGAAGTAGCTCGGCCGCAGCCTGCTGGTGAACTCGCTGCCGAAGAACGCCTTGGTGAACGCCTCGATCGTGCCGGCGAGGTCAGCCATCGTGATCCCGCGGTCGATCACCAGGCCCTCGATCTGGTGGAACACCGGCATGTGCGTCGCGTCCGGGGTGTCGCGGCGGAACACCCGGCCGGGCATCACCATGTAGATCGGCGGGGCGATCGTCTCCATCACCCTGATCTGCACCGGCGAGGTGTGGGTGCGCAGCACGACCGTGCCCGGCTCGCCGCCGGGCGGGACGTGATCGGTGAACAGCGTGTCCCACATCCCCCGCGCCGGGTGTCCCGGACCCATGTTGAGGGCCTCGAAGTTGTACCAATCGCTCTCCACCTCGGGGCCTTCCGCGATCTGGAAGCCGAGGCCGATGAACACGTCCTCGAGCCGCTCGGCGGCCTGGGTGACGATGTGCGCGTGGCCTCGCGCCGGGCGTCCGATCAGCTCCGTCAGATCGAGCCGTTCGGCCTCCAGCTGCTCGGCGCGCTCTGCGCCGGCCAGCGCGGCGAGACGCGCGTCGAGCGCGCCCGACACCGTTGCGACCGCGTCGTTGACCGCCTGGCCGGCGGCCCGCTTGTCGTCGACGGTCGCCAGCTTGCCGAGCGCGACCTTGAACGCAGCGAACGGCCCGCGCTTGCCGAGCAGCTCCGTCGCCAGGGCGCGGGCCGCGGCCGCGTCGCCGGCACCGGCGATCCGTTGCACTGCGGCATCACGCGCCGCGCTCACTTCATCGATCATCGTCAGCCCTTCGTCGCGCAGTCGTGGCCAGGCTCCCCCGGCTGTCGAGGTGGCGCGAGACGTCAGCGTGTCGGCGCAGCACCCCGGAGCACCCGGGGGCACGGAAATCGCCGGCTCGTCATGCACGCCACCATACCGATCCGGCCGGCGACCGCCATCGTCGAATCGTCGCCTCCGCAGCGGGCCGTCACTGGCGCCGCTCGCGCCGCTGGCGCACCGCCTCGAACAGCAAAAGGGTTGCGGCCATCGCCGCGTTGAGGCTCTCGACCGCGCCGCAGCTGGGGATCGTCACCCAGGCACCGACCGGCGCGTCGGCGGGCAGGCCGTGGGCCTCATTGCCGACGACGATCGCCAGGGGACCGGCGAGGTCGGCGTCGGTGTACACCGCGCCGTGGTGCGACGAGGTGCCGAGCAGCCGCAGACCGATCTCGTCGAGGGACGCTTCGACCACCGGCACGCGGAACAGCGAGCCTGCGGATGCGCGTACGACCTTCGGATTGAACGGGTCGACCGAGCCGGGCGTGAGCACGACCGCATCGGCGCCTGCGGCCTCGGCCGACCGGATGATCGTGCCGGCGTTGCCCGGGTCACCGAGGCGATCGGCGACGAGCACGAGCGACGCCGCGGCAGGCATCGCCGGTCGCCGCGTGCGGACCACTGCGAGCAACGGCTGCGGGGTCTGGGTGGAGGCCACCCGTTCGATGACGTTCGGGCCGAGCCGGAGCACCGGCGCGTCGCATTCCACAGGCTCGCCGCCTGCGGCAACGAACTGCACCTCGACGTCCCATCCTGCGTCAAGAGCCTGCGTCAGCAGGCTGGCGCCCTCGACCACAAATGCGCCTTCCTCGGAACGCGAACTGCGGCGCCCGAGCAGGCGCCGCAGTCGTTGGACCTGTGGGTTGGCGAAGGTCAGTGCCTCGGTCATGACGGCGTGTTCATGACGGCGTGTTCATGACGGCGTGTTCACGACGTTGCCGTCAGAGCGCCGCCTTGGCCGCGGCGACCAGACCACTGAACGCGCCCGGGTCGGTCACGGCCAGATCGGCGAGCACCTTGCGGTCGACCTCGATCCCGGCTGCGTTGAGCCCGGCGATGAACCGGCTGTAGCTGATGTCGTCGAGCCGGCAGGCGGCGTTGATCCGCTGGATCCACAGCCGCCGGAACTCGCCCTTCTTGGCGCGGCGGTCGCGGAACGCGTACTGGCCGCTGCGCATCACCTGTTCGTTCGCCGCTCTGACCGAGCGGCTCTTGTTGCCGTAGTAGCCCTTGGCCTTCTCGAGCACCGCACGGCGGTGCTTCTTCGAGCCAACGGCGCGCTTCACGCGGGCCATGGTGTCCTCTCCTTCTTCCTCGTCCTGGTCGTTCTCGTCGGATCAGCGCTGACCGAGGAGCCGCTTGATCTTGCGTGCGTCGCCCGGGTGCACGGCGACCAAGCCGTCGAGGCGACGGGTGCGGGTGGATGACTTCTTCTCGAACAGGTGCTGACGGTTCTGTTGCAGGCGACGGAGCTTGCCGGTCCCGGTGGTGCGGAACCGTTTGGCTGCCGTCTTGCTGGTCTTCATCTTGGGCATGTCGTGTGCTTCCTTCGGGCGCGACGCGTCAGCGACGTCGTCGAGGTGGTTGCCGTCCGCCGAGCGGAGTGTCAGGCGTCTGGTGCTTGGGTGGCGGCTGCCGGTGTCGGCGCCGCCGGTGCGTCCTGTGCGGGGCGTGCCGTTGCGGGGAGTCCGTTCGGCGCAGCGGTTCCGTCCTGTGCCGGCGCCTGCTGGGCCGGCGCGGGCTGCGGCGGTTTGTGCTCGGTGGCGGCAGGCGATTCTTCTGCTGCCGGTGCCTCGCCGTTGCCGTCGTGGTTGCGCTCTCGGGCGGCCTTCGGTGGCGCCGCCTTCTTCTCTGGCGCGAGCACCATCGTCATGTTCCGACCCTCGAGTCGCGCCTGGGTCTCGACCTTGGCGCCGGGACCGAGCTGGTCGAGCACGGCGTCGAGGATCCTCGAACCGAGCTCGGGGTGGGCCATCTCGCGGCCACGGAACTGCAGCGTGACCTTGACCTTGTGCCCCTCGGCGAGGAAGTCGTGCATGTGTCGGACCTTGGTGTCGAAGTCGCCCTTGCCGATCTTCGGGCGGAACTTCACTTCCTTGATCGACACGTGGACGGTCTTCTTGCGCGACTCCTTGGCCTTCTGGCTCTCCTCGTAGCGGAACTTGCCGTAGTCCATGATCCGGCACACCGGCGGGTTCGCCATCGGCGCGACCTCGACGAGGTCGAGATCGAGGGATCTGGCGAGCTGTAACGCCTCGGGCAGGGGCTTGACGCCCAACTGGTTGCCGTCGGCCCCGATGAGGCGAACCTCACGGGCGCGGATGCGATCGTTGTACCGGTGCTCGGGTGGCTGCGGCGGTGCTATGGCTGTTCACTCCTGTGCAATGGGTGTGTCCCCTCCTGGTTCTGGCTTCTCCCGTGCTCGATGCACGGCTGCGGGAAGCCACCGGGGACGACGACCTCTCCCGGCTGCGAGAGCCGGGCGGAGCACGCCATGTCGATGACCCGGACGCACCTTGGTTCGCCGGAGCGATGGTGGCCGGGTGGGGGTGCCCCGTCGCCGGTTGGACCCCACTTCACGCTGAATTGTCGCCGCTAGGGTAGCGCACGTGACAGGAGAAGCCACGGAGCGCAGCGACGCAACCGGCACGGAGCGCAGCGACGCAACCGGCCCGGAGCGCAGCGACGCACCGTCGTCGGCGGTCGGCGACGGCGCCGAACCCGACGACGTGATCGACCAGGAGACGCAGGTCGACGACGCCCTCGGCGCGCTGGCCGACATCAAGCAACGCCTCGCCGAGGTGCCGCCGGAGGTCGTGATCGTCAACCATGCGATGGGGCTGTACGAGCTCGCCGCGATCCACCTCGGGGCGAGCCCGCCCCGACTGCCCGAGGCGGCGCTGGCGATCGACGCAGTGGGCTGCCTGGTCGAGGGTCTCGGCCCGCGCCTCGGTCCCGACGTCGGCACCCTCCAGGACGCGCTGTCCAACATCCGCTTGGCCTTCGTGCAGATCAAGAACACCGTCGCGGCGACGAGCTGAACCGCCGTTCGGGCCGATGGAACCGGCCGATCGGCGCGCCGACGACACGACCGTTGGCGACGCGGACCGCCTCGGCGCGTAGCAACGCCGCCTGTGTTCGCTCGTGGCCGGGGACGAGCCGGCCGGCGCTGTTGACCACCCGCCACCACGGCAGCTCCTCGGTCGAGGTGGCGAGGATCCTGCCGACGAGGCGTGACTGCTTCGGGTAGCCCGCGACCTCGGCGATGTCGCCGTAGGTGGTCACCTCGCCCTCACCGAGCGCACGGATCACGTCGACGATCCGCTGCCACCTGTCGTCCTGCCCGCTCACCGCGGCGTGATGCAGGTGGCCTCGTAGCGGCCGAGCTTGGCCAGCCGTTCGAACGACACGGGTGTACCGGTCTCGATCGTCCGCGTCCCGTCGGCGATCCCGATGCACTGGAACGCCAGCACCGTGCCGTCGCTCGAGGTGATCTCGCCCAGGCCCGCATGCTCGTCGAAGGAGGTCACGAACCCGGTCGCCGTGCGGTCGCCACTGCGGTCCGTCATGTCACGATCTTGCTGATCGGCAACTCGAGGATGTCGCTCGCCCCCGCGTCCTTCAACGCCGGGATCAGCGTGTTGATGGTCCGCTTCTCGACGACCGATTCGACCGCGTACCCGCCGTTGGCCAACTCGCTGATGGTCGGCGACTTCGCCGACGGGAGCACCGCGAGGACCGCGTCGAAGCGATCCTTCGTCACGTTCAGCTTGACGAGCACCTTGCCGCGGGCCTCCATCGTCCCGGTGAGCAGCGTCATCAGCTGGGCCATCGCGTGGCGCTTGTCCGGGTCGGCGTACGCGGCGCGGTTGGCGATCATCTCGGTGTAGCTGACCAGCACGGTGTCGATGATCCGCAGCCCGGCGGCGCGCAGGGCGCGGCCGGTCTCGGTGATGTCGACGATGCAGTCGGCAATGTCGGGGATCTTCGCCTCGCTCGCCCCGTGGCTGAGGCGCACCTGCGCGGCGATGCCCTTCGACGCGAAGTAGCGGGCGGTCAGACCGGGGTACTCGCTGGAGACGCGGACGCCGTCGGGCAGGTCCTCGACCCGCTCGAAGGACGAATCCCCTGCGACCGCGACCACGACCCGGATCGGGAGGCCCGTGGCCTTGCTGTAGCGCAGCTCACCGAGGCTGACGACGTCGCTGGCGGTTTCCTCCACCCAGTCGCGACCGGTGAGACCGACGTCGAAGAGGCCCTCTGCGACGTACAGCGGGATCTCCTGGGGGCGCAGGATGCGCACGTCTGCGATCCGCGGATCGTCGATCGTGGCCTTGTACTCGACCGACGACGAACGCTGCACCGGCAGGTCGGCCGCCTCGAACAGCTCCAGCGTCGCCTTCTCCAACGAGCCCTTGGGCAACACCAGCCTCAGCACGTCCGTCGAAGCTAGCGCCCTCAGCGCGCTTCGAACATTCGTTTCAATGCGCCGTCGGAGCCTCGCAGAGCAGGCGCAGCGCATGCGGCAGGACGTCGAGGATCGCGTTCAACTGCTCGACGCAGCCCTTCGGCGACCCGGGGGTGTTGCAGATCACGGCCTGCCCGCGGATCCCGGCGATCCCGCGCGAGAGCCGCCCGAGTGGGCTGATCAAGCGCATCGCCTCGGCAAGTCCTGGCGCCTCGCGCTCGATCACCTGCCGGGTGCCCTCCGGCGTCTGGTCGCGTGGGGCGAAGCCGGTGCCGCCCGTTGTGACGATCAGGCCCGCGAATCCGGCGCTCAACTCGGCCAGCGCGGCAGCGACCGCGTCGGCGCCGTCGGCGACCACGCGGTGATCAGCGACGGCGTAGCCGGACTCGCCGAGCAGGGCGACGAGCGCCCGTCCGCTTGCGTCGTCGCGGGTGCCGGCGACGACGCCGTCGCTGACCGTGAGCACCTTCGCGGCCAACCCGTTCACCGGTGCGGGCACCGCGTGCTGGTCCGTGCCCTGCCTTGGCTCGTTCGGCTCGCTCACGTCTGCCGACGGTAGCGAACGAGCACCATCCCGTCCGTGCCGGTGAGGTGCGGCAGCAGGCGGAACCCGTGCGACCATGCCTGCCACGGTCCCGGCGGCGCATCGCCTACGAGCTCGAAGCCGTCGGGCAGCGGATGGTCGATCGACTCGGCGGCGAGCAGCGTGCACACGCTGTAGACCAGCGTGCCGCCGGGACGCACGAGGTGGGACGCCGATGTCAGCAACCGGCGCTGCAGGTCGGCGAGCTGGTCGACATCGTGCTCGGTGATCCGCCATCGCGCATCGACACGCCGTCGCAGGCTGCCGAGGCCGCTGCACGGCGCGTCGAGCAGGACACGGTCGAAGCCGCCGGTGGCGAACGGGGCGTGGGTGCCGTCGGCGACCACCGCCGCCACCGTCGAGCCGAGCCAGGCGACGTTCGTGGCGATCAGCCCGACCCGTGCAGGAGCGATGTCAGCCGCGACGACGAACGCGCCGTCGGCGGCCATCGCCGTCGCCTTGCCGCCCGGCGCGGCGCACAGATCGAGCACGAGCTCGCCGGGGCGGGCACCGACGGCGGACGCCGTCCACTGTGAAGCGAGATCCTGCACGTAGCCGTCGGCGCGCTCCGTCACCTCCGGCGCGACGTTCATCGCGGCCATCGTCGCCAGCGCATCGGAGGCGCCGAGCTCGGCGACGAGGCGCTGCGCGATCCAGTCCGGATAGCTCAGCCGGATTGCGTCGTTCGGCCACTCGATCGGCGTGGTGGCGACCCGGCGGAGCACGGCGTTGACGAAGCCGCGGGTGCGCGGCGGCGCCAGCGTGACCGTCTCGCCGACCGCGGCGTGCGCCGCCACGCCGGCGAACGCGAGCTGGTACGCGCCGAGGCGCAGCAGCGTGCGCACAGCCGCATCCGGCTCGGTGGCGACGAAGCGGTCGATCAGTGCGTCGCACGCGCGGCGCATCCGCACCGTGCCGTACACGAGCTCGGCGACGAACCGACGATCACGCTCGTCGAGACCACTGCGCTCGAGGGTCGGGCCGAGCACCAGGTTGGCGTAAGCGCCGTGATGATCGATGCGCAGCAGGCACTCGTAGGCGACCTGCCGGGCCGTCGTCCTGACCGGTCGTGGGCGCGTCGCCCGCGGGGGCGTCATCGGCCCAGCCGCTCGCCGGGCACGAGCCGGGCCCCGCGAGCGAAGTCGGCGAACGACATCGGGCCCCGGCCCTCCGGCTGCACGCGCAGCAGGCGCACACCGCCGACGACGTCGCCGACGAGCACGTCGACGGCCGGCGGCGCGGTGGCGATCGTGCTCGACGCCCCGGCGCTGCTCGGTGCCGACGCATCACCAACACCTGTGGTCGAGACTCCCGCGACGATCTCGACGTGGAGCACCTTCAGCCGCTTGCCGTGCAGCTCCGTCCACGCCCCGCCGAGCCGCACCAGCCGGTCGATCGCTACCGGGCCCGCTGACCAGTCGATGCGTAGCTCCTCGGGACGCAGCTTCTCCGCGTACGTCGGTTCGCCGGCCTGCGGCTGCGGCTCGCCGAGCCCCTCGGTGAGGCCGCGGACGAGCAGGTCCGTGCCTACCTCGACCAGCTCGCCGCGTAACTCGTCAGCGGTCTCGTCGGCGCGGATCATCAGCTCGCGGCGGGCGAACACCGGACCGGTGTCGAGACCCTCCTCGACGCGCATCAGGCACACGCCTGTGACCTCGTCGCCGGCGAGGAAGGCCCGCTCGACCGGCGCCGCGCCGCGCCACTGCGGCAGCAACGAGAAGTGGATGTTGACCATTGGGATCACGTCGAGGACGTGCGGACGGATCAGCTGCCCGAACGCGACCACCACGCCGAGGTCGAGCGGTCGTTCTCGATGGACGTCGAGCAGGTCGTCGACGCGGTGGTGCACCGCGATGCCGAGCTCGAGCGCCGCCACCTTGACGGGGCTCGCCACCAGTTCGGCCCCGCGCCCGCGGCGCTTGTCGGCGCGGGTCACGACTGCCGCCACCTCGAACCCCGCCTCGACGAGGGCGCGCAGCGGCCGCACGGAGAGCGCGGGCGTCCCCAGGTACGCGAGTCGGGTCACGCCCTGGTCATCGCAGGCGCAGCCGCCGCCGGGGTGCTGGGGCGGGCGGCGCCTCGAGCAGCCGCCGGTACTCGATCATCGCTGCCTTGCGCTGATCGGACTCCAGCCGGTCGAACATCAGCACCCCGTTGAGGTGGTCGATCTCGTGCTGGAACATCCGTCCCATCAGCTCGCTGGCCTCGATCTCGATCTCGTCGCCGTCGACGGAGAGGCCGCGCACCAGCACCTCGTTCGGGCGGAGCATCTCGACGTACAGCCCCGGGATGCTCAGGCAGCCCTCGTCGTACACCCACTCGCCACGGCTCTCGACGATCTGCGGGTTGATGATCGCCATCGGACCTTCTTCGATCTCCCACACCACGATCTGCTTCTGCACCCCGATCTGCGGGGCGGCGAGGGCCAGCCCTGAGTCGCTGTTGTAGAGCGTGTCGAACATGTCGTCGACCAGGCCGGCCACCTTGCCATCGATCTCGCTGACGGCGGCGGCCTTGGTCTTGAGAACGGGATCGCCGAACATGCGGATCTGATACTTCATGGCTGCCAGGCTACCGAAGCGATGCCTGACGCCGAATCCCACTACTTCGACGAGGACCCGTCGGTGCCGTCGGCGCCGCAGCGCGTCGAGCTGTGGCTGCCGGACATGCAACTCGTGCTGACCACCGATCGCGGCGTGTTCGGACACGACCGCATCGACGCGGGGACCGAGCTGCTGTTGATGCGCGCACCGCGTCCCGCAGCAGCCGGGGCGGTGCTCGACCTCGGGTGCGGAGCAGGTGCGATCGCGTTGACGATGGCCAAGCGTTCACCTGGCGCAACCGTGTGGGCGGTCGACGTCAACGCCAGGGCGCGGGCGTTGTGCGCGGACAACGCCCGCGCCAACGATCTGGGCAACGTGCAGGTCGCCGCGCCCGACGAGGTCCCCGGCGACCTGCGGTTCGCGACGATCTGGAGCAACCCGCCGATCCGGATCGGCAAGCCGGCGCTGCACGGGCTGCTGGCGCGGTGGCTGACCCGCTTGGCGCCGTCGGGAGAGGCCGTGCTCGTCGTGCACAAGCACCTCGGCGCCGATTCGCTGCAACGCTGGCTGGCCAACGAGCTGGCGCTCCCCACGACTCGGCTGTCGTCCAGCTCCGGGTACCGCATCCTCCACGTCGCCGCGCCACCGAGCTGACGCACGGCCCGGATCTGCTCATGGGTGAGCAGATCCGGTGCACGCGTCGTCGCGCAGCCGCAGTCAGCGACGGGGCGGGTCGACCTCGACGCGCAGGCGCGAGCCGGCGGGCCGCGGCGTGGCGGCGAGCCGCGCGCCGAGCTCCATCCAGGTCTCGGCACGGACGAGGACGGCGCTGCCGGACGACGAGTGCTCGAGGCCGGTCGCGGCGACGAACTCGTCGGCGCCGATGCCCTGCACGGCCGCGAGCGCCGCGAACGGTGGCAGCCCGAGCAGGCGGCGGCGCTCGGTCTCCACCACCGCCAACCGTCCCGGCTCGGCGTGGAGCACGGCGGCGAGCACCTCGTGGTCGGGCAGGAACGTCTGCACGAGCAGCCGGCCGCCTGCGGCACGCGGACCGACCAGACGGGCGGCGCGCACGAGCAGCGCCATCGCCTGCTCGGCCGCGCGATAGCGGGGCGCGAGGAGCTCCGCGTCGAGGTCGAGGAACGCGACGACGTCGGCGTTGCGCACCCTGTGCAGCACCGCCTCGGTGCCGACGTACACGTCGGCCGGCTCGACGTGGTCGGAGTCGCCCGTGACCGCGACGACGGGCCGCGCCGCTGCCGCCTCCAGCTCCTCGCGGATGCGCGTCACGCCGGGCCTGACGTTGGCCATCGCCATCGAGCCGCAGTGCTGGCAGACCGCCGGTCGCACCGTTGCGCAGCGCGCGCACATGAACGAACCGCGGTCGTCCTGAGCGACCGCGGCGGCGCAACGCTCGCAGCGCTGGAGGTTGCGGCAGGCGCGGCAGGCCAGCAGCCGCGCCCGGCCGGTGACGTTGAGCACGCAGACGACGCGTTGGCAGGGGTCACGCAGGTGGCGGATCAATGCGGACGTCACGAGCGATCGCTTCCATGGCTCCTCGTCGGTCCGGTCGACGATCTCGAGCAGCGGCCACGACGCGCGCTCCGGGCTGAGTGACGGCCGGACGAGCCGGTCCCCCGCCCACTCGAGCGCCGTCACCGACGGTGAGGGTGAGACGAGCACGCACGTCGCCCCGGCCCGGCAGGCACGCTCGATGGCCACGTCCCGCGCGTGCCAGGTCGGCGTGCGCTCCTCCTGCAGCGCCTCGTCGTGCTCGTCGAGCACGACGATCGTGGCCAGGTCCGGGCACGGCGCCCACACCGCGGCGCGAGTGCCGACGACGACGTCCACACCGCCAGCGGCCCTGGCCCACTGCTCGGGGACGAGTGCCACCGAGAGCCCGGATTTGCGCAGCCGATTGGCGAGCGCCCGCGCCGCGACCTGCGCCGGATGGAGCAGCAGCATCGGGCCGGCGCACGCGGCACGCAGCACGAGCGGGAGCGGATCGGTGTTCGGCGGGATGCGGTGCACGCCACTCGACAGCGCGTCGCCGGTCGGTGCGTCGGACTCGACGCGAATCGTGCGGTGCACAGGCGGCACGACGCGCACGAGCGTCGGCGGGCTGGCCGCGACGAGGAACGGCCGGAGCCGGTCCGTGCCCCAACGCGTCGCCGCCCATGCGGCGAGGTCGATCAGCTCGGCCGTCGGACCGATGCCGGACCACTTCGCCACCGGCAGCAGGCGCTCCGGCGCAACGGCACCGTCGGCCGGGCCGAGGCCGACGACCCAGCCGCCGACGCGCCGGCCGTGCAGCGGCACGCGCACCTGCGCGCCGAGCCCAACGACGCCGGCCAGCGCCGTTGGCACGAGGTAGTCGAAATGCTTGTCGAGCCCTGTCACGTCGGGCACGACCCGCGCCACGAGCCGGTCGGCGTCAGCCGCGCCGTGGCAGTGGCTCACCGCCGTCGGGTCAGACGCCGACGGCGCGCATGAAGTCGTCGAGCCGGCTGACGTTCTCCCACGTGAACTCGGGCAGCGCCCGCCCGAAGTGCCCGTACGCCGCCGTCTTGCGGTAGATCGGGCGCTTCAGGTCGAGGTCGCGCACGATCGCCGCAGGGCGCAGGTCGAACACCTCGCGCACACCGGCGACGATCCTGTCCGGGTCGACCTGTTCGGTGCCGAACGTCTCGACGAGGATGCTCACCGGGTGGGCCATCCCGATCGCGTAGGCCACCTGGACCTCGCAGCGCGTCGCCGCACCGGACGCGACGACGTGCTTGGCCACCCACCGTGCCGCGTAGGCGGCGGAGCGATCGACCTTCGACGGGTCCTTGCCGCTGAACGCACCTCCGCCGTGACGGCCCATGCCGCCGTAGGTGTCGACGATGATCTTGCGCCCCGTGAGCCCGGTGTCGCCGTGCGGGCCGCCGACGACGAACTTGCCAGTCGGGTTGACGTACACGTCGTAGTCGTCGTCTCCGAACGCGGCGGGCACGACCGGGCGGATGACGTGCTCGATCAGGTCGGGGCGGATCACGGTGTCGCGATCGATCCCGTCCTGGTGCTGCGTCGAGACGAGCACGTGCGAGAGCCGCACCGGCTTGCCACCCTCGTACTCGATCGTGACCTGGGTCTTGCCGTCGGGACGCAGGTATGGGATCACACCGGCCTTGCGGACCTCGGCCAGTCGCTCGCTCAACCGGTGGGCGAGCCAGATCGGCAGTGGCATCAGGTCCGGGGTGTCGTCGCAGGCGTACCCGAACATCATCCCCTGGTCGCCCGCGCCCTGCGCGTCGAGCTTGTCCTCGTGCGAACCGGTGGAGCGGACCTCCTCGCTCTTGTCGACACCCTGGGCGATGTCGCCGGACTGCTCGTCGATGCTGACCATCACGCCACAGGTGTTGCCGTCGAAGCCGTACAGCGCGTTGTCGTAGCCGATCGAGTTGATCACCTCGCGGGCCAGCTTGGGGATGTCCACGTACGCCGAGGTGGTGATCTCGCCTGCTACCACGCACAGGCCCGTCGTGAGCAGCGTCTCGCAGGCGACCCGCCCGTTGGGGTCCTCGGCGAGGATGGCGTCGAGCACGGCGTCGCTGATCTGGTCGGCCATCTTGTCCGGATGACCCTCCGTGACGCTCTCGGACGTGAAGGTGAACTTGCTCACGGGGTGAGGCTCCTGTGGTTGCGAGGTGAGGGCTCGTCACCCGGGGACCGGGTGCGTAGCTGCGACACGCTATCCAGCACCGCTGCGGCGATGGTGCGTTTGTCAGCGAGGGTGACGGTGCGCCGCAGCCCTCCGGTGCCGATGATCTCGACGGCGTTCGTGTCGTGCTGGAACCCGACGCCGGGCGCGGCGACGTCGTTGGCGACGATCAGGTCGAGGTGCTTGCGCTCCAGCTTGCCGAGGGCGTTGTCGATCAGACCGGAGGTCTCCGCAGCGAAACCGACGAGGGTCTGACCGGCGGCCTTGCCCGCGCCGAGGCCGGCGAGGATGTCCGGCGTCGGTTCGAGCACGATGGCCGGCACCCCACCCTCCTTCTTGATCTTGCCTGGGACCGCCGCGATCGGACGGAAGTCGGCGACGGCGGCGGCCATCACGATCACGTCGGCCTGCGCAGCGAGCTCTTCCATGGCTGCCTGCATCTCGGCCGCCGTCTCCACCGATCGCAGCACTGCGCCGTGCGGGAGCGGCAGCTCGACGGTGCTGACCAATGTGACCGCCGCCCCGCGGGCCAACGCCTCCGCGGCGATCGCGTACCCCTGCTTGCCGCTGCTGCGGTTGGCGATGACGCGCACCGCGTCGATCGGTTCGCGGGTGCCCCCGGCGCTGACCACGATGTGCAAGCCGGCGAGCTCGCCGCCGCCGAGCACCCGCTGCGCCGCGGCGACGATCGACTCCGGGGCGGCGAGCCGACCGGCGCCGACGTCGCCACCGGCCAGGCGCCCCGACTCCGGCTCGACGATGTGCACGCCTCGCGCTCGCAGGGTGGCGACGTTGGCCTGGACCGCCGGGTGCTCCCACATCTCGGTGTGCATCGCCGGGCAGACGATCACCGGGGCGCGGGTCGCCAGCAGCGTGTTGGTGAGCAGGTCGGTGGACAGACCGGTCGCGTACGCCGCGAGCACCCGCGCCGTTGCCGGGGCGATGAGGATCAGATCGGCGGACCGGCCGAGGCGGGTGTGCGGGATCGGATCAGGCCCCTCCCACAACGAGGTCTGCACGGGCTCGCTGCCGAGCGCGGAGAACGTCGTCCGGCCGACGAAGTGCTCGGCGCCTGCGGTCATCACCGGCACGACGTGCGCGCCGGCGTCGACGAGCCTGCGGCACACCTCGATCGCCTTGTACGCCGCGATCCCGCCGCTGATCCCGAGCACGATGCGCTTGCCGGCGAGGCCGGGCGCGACGAACGGGGCCATGGCCGGACGAGCTGCTACAGGCTGGTCGGAACCGGCGGCCGGGTCAGGCGATGATGTCGTCGTCGGCCAGGGCGGCAGCGGCGGCGGCCTCTGCCGCGGCAACGTCGGCCGGGTCGGGGAGCTCCACGCGCACGATCTTGTCAGCGGCGATCTCCTCGAACCCGATGCTCAGCGGCTTGCGCGCTGCGGAGGGCACCTGCGGCGGCACCATGTGACCGAGGCCCTCGCCGAGCTGGTTGAAGTAGGAGTTGATCTGGCGGGCGCGCCGTGCGGCGAGCGTCACCAGGCTGAACTTGGAGTCCACGCGATCGAGGAGCTCCTCGATCGGCGGGGTCATCATCGTGTCGTACGTGCGCATCGTGGGCATGCGGTCTCCGTTCTGAGCGGCGAGTCAGCCTAGCGCCGCAGGTCAGCGACCGTGCGGCACGGTCCGGTGGCGGTCGATGATGTGCATCATCTCGCGCACCGTGTCGGCGAGGTCGTCGTTGACGACGACATGATCGGCGATCGCCAACCCGACCGGCTCCTCGTCGACGGCCTTCTGCAGCCGCTCGTCGACCTTGTCCTCCGGGTCGCCGCGTCCGCGCAGGCGGCGCTGCTGCTCCTCGCGGCTCGGGGGGAGGACGAAGATCAGGACCGCGTCCGGGAAGCGACGCTTGACCTGGGTGGCGCCGTCGACCTCGATCTCCAGGACCATGTCGCGCCCCGCGACGCGCTCGGGCATCGGCGTGCCGTAGTACTGGCCGAGGAAGTTCGTCCACTCCAGGAACCCGGCGGACTCGATCTGCGCCTCGAACGCATCACGGTGCACGAACGTGTACGAGTCAGAAGCCTCGCCGGGCCGTCGATCGCGTGTCGTCCACGAGCGACTGAGCCACAGCAACGGGTCCTGCTCGACGAGCAGGTCGACGATGGTCCCCTTCCCGACGCCACCGGGACCAGAGACGATGAAGATCAGCGGAGCGCCCTCGCCCCCTCCAGGGTGGTCGCTCGCCGACACCTCACTTGCCGAGCTGATCGAGCAGCGCCTGCTTCTGCTGCTGACCGAGGCCCTGCACCCGCCGGTTGTCGGCGATGCCGATGTCCTCCATGATCTTGCGAGCCTTGACCTTGCCGACGCCCGGCAGTGATTCGAGGAGGGAGACGACCTTCAACTTGCCGACGGTCGAGTCGGTCGAGCCGAGGGCTTCGGGTAGGGAGATCGAGCCGAGCTTGAGCTGGTTCTTCAGCTCCGCCCGCGCTGTGCGAGCTTCTGCGGCCTTCGCCAACGCGGCAGTTCGTTGCTCGGGAGAGAGTTGCGGGGGTGTTGCCATACGAACGACCTTACTGCGGATGACCTGGCAAGACGCTGCAATGCAGGTGGTCGTGACATCTGTCGTCGTGCCGGTGACGGCACGCCTCATCACCGGCCGTTCATCTCGCCGGTGATCTTGCCGATCACGTCTCCGACGACCGGCTGCCGTTCTGCGACCTGGACGGCGACCCGGCTCCGGCGGCCATGCTTGCCGCGTGGACGCGATCGTCGCGGGTCGCTCACGTCCCGTGCGCAGCGCCGATGAGCTCCGTCACCGCGCCGACGCCGTGGCGCCTGCACCAGCTGTCGACCTCGTCGATGATCCGGCCCGGGGCCGCCGGGTCGGCGAAGATCGCCGTCCCGACCTGCACCGCGCACGCCCCGGCCAGCAGCAACTCGATCGCGTCCCAACCGCTGGCCACGCCACCGACGCCGACGATCGGCAGATCCGGGAGCGCAGCACGGACGTCATGCACCGTGCGGACAGCCACGGCATGGATCGGCCGGCCGCTGTAGCCGCCACCACCGGCGCCGAGCACGGGCCTGCGCGTGTGCGGATCGATGACGAGGCCGAGCAGGGTGTTGATCAGCGTCACGGCCTGCGCGCCGGCACCCTGCACCGCAGCGGCGACGTCGACGACACGATCGGTGTTCGCGCTGAGCTTGGCCCACCGAGGCCGGCCGCAGCCCACGGTCGCCGCCATCACCTCGGCCGACAGCGCCGGGTCGTGGGCGAAGATGCCGCGGCGACCCTCGAGGTTCGGGCAGGACAGGTTGACCTCGACGGCGATCACCGCGTCGGGGGCGCCGGCGAGCAGGTCCGCCGCTCGCCGGTAGTCCTCGACGCTGCGTCCCCAGATGCTGGCCACCGTGGGCACGCCTGCGGCGACCAGCCGCGGCAGGTCGTCGCGCAGCCACGCCGAGATGCCGGGCCCCTGCAGCCCGACCGCGTTGAGCATCCCGTCGCCCGCCGGATGCAGGCGCGGCGGCTCGTTACCGGGCCACTCGAACGCGGCGAGCGACTTGACGACGTGCGCGCCGAGGCTGCCGAGGTCGACGAACGGCGCCAGCTCCATCCCGTGCCCCGCCGTCCCCGATGCGGTCATCACCGGGTTGGCGAGCGCAACCCCCCCGACCCGAGTCCGCACGTCAACCAACAGCACCCCGGCCCGGTTCGGCGCCAGGGAGAGCGCCAGCGAGGGGCCGCCAGTCCCGACCATCAAGCACGGCGGCGAGGGAAGCGCCAGCGACGAGCCGCACGGAGGGAGCGGCGAAAGTGAGCGCAGCGAGCGGCCGCCAGTCCCGACCATCAAGCACGGTGGTACTCCTGCAACGGGCGGACGGTGATCGGGCGGCCGTTCTGTTCCGCCATGCCCTGGACCGCGGCGAGCGCGGCTTGGACGGTGGTGACCGAGCTGACGTGGTTGCTGTTCGCCGCCTTGCGGATGCGCTCGCCGTCGGTGCGACCGCCGCTGCCCTGGGGGGTGTTGATCACGAAGCTGACCTTGCCGTCGGCGATCAGATCGACCGCGGTGACATCGGCGCTCTCGCTGACCTTGCCGACGACGAGGTCGACCGGCTGGCCGAACCTCGCGAGGTACGCGGCCGTGCCCACCGTCGCGGCGATGCCGAGGCCGAGCTCGCGCAGTCGGGCGGCGACGACCAGCCCAGCGGGCTTGTCGCCGTCGGCGAGCGACAGGAACACCGTCCCGGACGTCGGCAGCAACGTCCCCGCCGCCAGCTCGGCCTTGAAGAACGCCTTGCCGAACGTGGTGTCGATGCCCATCACCTCGCCGGTGGAGCGCATCTCAGGGCCCAGCGCGGTGTCGACCTCCGGGAAGCGGCTGAACGGCAGCACGGCTTCCTTGATCGCGACGTGCCCGTGGTTCGACTTCGGGCGCAGCAGACCCTCGGTGCGCAGCGACGCCAGCGTCGACCCGAGCATCACCCGGCTGGCCACCTTCGCCAGCGGCACGCCGGTGGCCTTGGCGACGAACGGCACGGTGCGGCTGGCGCGGGGGTTGGCCTCGATCACGTACACGGTGGTGCCGAGCACCGCGTACTGCACGTTGATCAGCCCGCGCACGTCGAGGGCGTCGGCGATCGAGCGGGTGTACGCCTCGATCACCTCGACGACCCAGCCCGGCAGCGTCTGCGGTGGGATCGCGCAGGCCGAGTCGCCGCTGTGCACCCCAGCCTCCTCGACGTGCTCCATCACCCCGCCGATGTAGACCTCGCCGGTGTGGTCGCGGATCGCGTCGACGTCGACCTCGATCGCGTCCTCGAGGAAGCGGTCGATCAGCACCGGCCGCTCGGCGGACAGGCCGCCCTCCCTGCCGAGGCTGCCGAACCCGGCCAGCTCGGCCATCGCCCTGGCGAGGTGGTTGCGGTCGTGGACGATCTGCATCGCCCGCCCGCCGAGCACGTAGCTGGGCCGCACGAGCACCGGGAAGCCGATCCGCTCGACGATCCGCAGCGCCTGCTCGAGATCGGACGCTGTGCCACCCGGCGGTTGCGGGATGTGCAGCTGGTCGCACAGCGCGTTCCACTTCTCACGGTCCTCGGCGAGGTCGATCGAGGCCGGCGAGGTACCGGCGATGATCTCCACCGGCAGCAACCCAGCGAGCTTCAACGGCGTCTGCCCGCCGAGCGACACGACGACCTTCGGCGAGACTCCTCCGGCGGCGCGGGTCTCGGCGGCGATGACGTTGAGGACGTCCTCGCGCGTCAACGGCTCGAAGTACAGCCGGTCGCTCGTGTCGTAGTCGGTGCTCACCGTCTCCGGGTTGCAGTTGATCATCACGGTCTCGAACCCGGCGTCGCGCAGGGCGAACGAGGCGTGCACGCAGCAGTAGTCGAACTCGATCCCCTGGCCGATCCGGTTCGGCCCGCTGCCGAGGATGACCACCCGCGGCCGGTCGCTGGGGCGCACCTCGTCCTCATCCTCGTACGTCGAGTAGTGGTACGGCGTCTCGGCGGCGAACTCGGCGGCGCAGGTGTCGACGGTCTTGAACGTCGGCAGCACGCCGGCCGCCTCGCGCGCAGCGCGCACCACGAGCTCGTCGTCCAACCACAGGTGGGCGAGCTGGGCGTCGCCGAAGCCGATCTGCTTGGCCCGCTTCCAGCTGCGCCTGGTCATCCCTGCGAGCCCGGCCACCGCGAGGACCGCGCGTTCCTCGACGATCACCATCATCTGGTCGAGGAACCACGGGTCGATCCGGCACCGCTCGTGGACGCGCTCGATCGACGTGCCCCGGCGGAGCAGCTCGGCGATCTGGAACAGCCGCTCGGGTGTGGCCACGGCGATGCGGTCGAGCAGGTCAGCGTCGGAGATGTCCGCGAGCTGCGCCTCCGCCGGATCGCAGCCGAGGCCGAGCCGGCCCTGCTCCAGCGAGCGCAGGCCCTTCTGGAGGCTCTCCGCGAACGTGCGCCCGATGCTCATCGCCTCGCCGACGGACTGCATCTGCGTGCCGAGGATCCCCGACGTGCCGGGCAGCTTCTCGAACGCCCAGCGCGGGATCTTGACGACGACGTAGTCGATGCTCGGCTCGAAGCTCGCCGGCGTCATCTTCGTGATGTCGTTGGCGATCTCGTCGAGGGTGTACCCGACGGCCAGCTTGGCGGCGATCTTCGCGATCGGGAAGCCGGTCGCCTTCGAGGCCAGCGCCGACGACCTCGATACCCGCGGGTTCATCTCGATCACGACCTGCTCGCCGTTGGCCGGGTTCACCGCGAACTGGACGTTGCTGCCGCCGGTCTCCACCCCGACCCGACGGATGCAGCTGAACGCAGCGTCGCGCATCCGCTGGTACTCGACGTCGTTGAGGGTCTGGATCGGTGCGACCGTGATCGAATCGCCGGTGTGCACACCCATCGGGTCGACGTTCTCGATCGAGCAGATGATCACGCAGTTGTCGGCGCGGTCGCGCATCACCTCGAGCTCGAACTCCTTCCACCCGGCGATGCTCTTCTCGATCAGGATCTCGCTGATCGGGCTGGCATCGAGACCGTTGGCGGCGAGGCGCTCGAACTGCTCCATCGTCGACGCGATCCCCGTCCCACGGCCGCCGAGGATGTAGGCGGGACGGACGATGATCGGCAGCCCGATCTCCTCGACGACGGTGCGCGCCCCGTCCATGTCGTGCGCGGTGCCGCTGGCCGGCACGCTGAGGCCGATCTCGAGCATCGCCTCCTTGAACCGCTCGCGGTCCTCGGCGGTGGCGATCGCCTCCGCGTTGGCGCCGATCAGCTCGGGCGTCCCCGGCACGCCGACGAGCCCACGCTCGTACAGCGCCATCGCCGTGTTCAAGCCGGTCTGCCCGCCGAGCGTCGGCAGCACCGCGTCGGGGCGCTCGCGCTCGATGATCTGGGCGACGACCTCCCACGTGATCGGCTCGACGTACGTGGCGTCGGCGAAGTCGGGATCGGTCATGATCGTCGCCGGGTTCGAGTTGACGAGGATCACCCGGTAGCCCTCCTCGCGCAGCACGCGGCAGGCCTGGGTGCCCGAGTAGTCGAACTCGCAGGCCTGGCCGATCACGATCGGGCCGGAACCGATGATCAGGATCGAGTGGATGTCGGTGCGCTTGCCCATCAGCAGCGCGCCTTCGGCGGCCCGCTGATGGCCGATCCGGTGCTTCGCACCGACCAACCGTTCCTGATCGTTCGCTCGCTGCGCGAACTCACTGGCCGACCCCGTGCATCGGCTCACGCATCCCGTGCGTCGAGCCGCCAGCCGCCACGAAGCCGGCGGCGGTTCCGACCGGGGCACGGCGACCGCCGTCCATCAGCTGCACGAACTCCCCGAACAGGTACCGGGAGTCGTGCGGACCGGGACCCGCCTCGGGGTGGTACTGCACGCTGAACGCAGGCGCATCGAGCACGCGCATCCCCTCGTTGGTGCCGTCGTTGAGGTTGACGTGGGTCACCTCGACGCGACCGGCGAGGCTGTCGGCGTCGACGCAGAAGTTGTGGTTCTGACTGGTGATCTCGACACGCCCGGTGGCCAGGTTGCGCACGGGGTGGTTGCCGCCGTGGTGGCCGAACGGCAGCTTGTAGGTCTCGCCGCCGAGCGCCCGGCCGAGCAGCTGGTGACCGAGGCAGATTCCGAAGATCGGCACCTCGCCGAGCAGCCCGCGGATCGCCTCGACTGCATACCCGACCTCCGCAGGGTCACCGGGGCCGTTGGCCAGGAACACCCCATCCGGTCCGTGCGCGAGCACGTCGGCCGCGCTGGCCGAGGCGGGCACCACGTGCACGATGCCCAGCCGGGCGAGCTGACGGATGATCGTGTGCTTGATCCCGAAGTCGTAGGCGACGATCGTGCGCGCCCGACCGCGCGACCCGCCGTCGCTGACGGTGTATGGCTCTGCGGTGGTGACCTGGGCGACCAGGTCGACGCCGTCCGTGCCGCGCTCGGCCGTTGCGGCGGCGCGCAGCGCGGCCTCGTCCGCCGTGCCGAACGCACCCGGCATCGCCCCTGTGTCGCGCAGCACGCGGGTCAACCGGCGGGTGTCGATACCACCGATCCCGGCGACGCCGTAGCGCCGGAGCATCGCCTCCAGTGACGCCTCGGCGTCCTGGTTGCTGTGCCGCCGGGCGAGCTGGCGCACGATCACCCCGCGGCAGAACGGCCGCGTCGACTCGAAGTCGCGCCGGTTGACGCCGTAGTTGCCGATGTGCGGGTTGGTGAACGAGATGATCTGCCCGGCGTAGGACGGGTCCGTGATCACCTCCTGGTAGCCGGACAGTGCGGTGTTGAACACCACCTCACCGCTGGCGATCCCGTTCGCCGGCTCGGCACCGAGCAGCTCGCCTTCGAACACGCTGCCGTCCGCGAGGACGAGGGCCGCCTCGGTGACCGTCATCGCCGACTCCCTCCTCGACTCAGCGAGCCCGTCTCCGCCGGGATCAGCAGGTCCGCCATCTGCATGATCATACAGGACAGCGCATTTACATGCAGGCACGCTCCGGCCTGGGTCATCTCGTCTCCTCCCGTATGGGCCTCACAGGACCCATTTCACGGTGCGCACGAATCTAGTGGCTCGCCGACGTGCGCCGAGCGAGGGTCGGTGGGAAACGCGTCCAACTAGAGTCGCCGCCCGTGACCGCAGCGGAGAGCCATGCCCGCTGACCGCCACCACCCGGAGCTGACGATCCTGCTGCCGTGCCTGGACGAGGCGGAGACGTTGGTGACCTGCATCGACAAGGCCCATGGCTGGCTGGCGCGCAGCGGTGTGGACGGCGAGGTGCTCGTCGCCGACAACGGCTCGACGGACGGCTCGATCGACCTGGCCGAGGGTGCAGGCGCACGGGTGGTGCACGTGCCGGTGCGCGGCTACGGGGCAGCACTGCGGCACGGCATCGCCGCGGCCCATGGCCGGTACGTGGTGATGGCCGACGCAGATGACAGCTACGACCTCGGCGAGCTGGACGCGTTCATCGACCAGCTCCGTGGCGGTGGGCAGCTGGTGATGGGCAACCGCTTCCGCGGCGGGATCGCGCCGCGGGCGATGCCGTGGCTGCACCGCTACGTCGGCAACCCGCTGCTCTCCGGCGTCGGCCGGCTGTTCTTCCACTCCTCGATCGGCGACTTCCACTGCGGGATCCGCGGCTTCGATCGCGGCGCGATCCTCGGGCTCGGGCTGGCCACCGACGGGATGGAGTTCGCCAGCGAGATGATCGTGCGCGCCTCGCTCGCCCACCTCGACATCCGCGAGGTGCCCACCACGTTGCGACCGGACGGCCGTTCCCGCCCGCCCCACCTGCGCACCTGGCGCGACGGCTGGCGGCACCTGCGCTTCCTGCTGCTGTACAGCCCGCGCTGGCTGTTCTTCATCCCCGGGCTGCTGCTGTTCGCGCTCAGCGCGGTCGCGACCGCGGTGCTGCTGCTCCACTCGATCACCATCGGCTCTGTCACCTTCGACGTCGCCGCGTTGCTCTACGCGGCGACGGGCACGATCATCGGCGCGCAGGCGATGGGCTTCGGCGTGTATTGCAGGGTCTACGCGGGAGCTCGCGGCCTGTGGGGTCCGACACCGGCGCTGGACCGGTTCGAGCGGCTGTTCAGCCTCGAGCGCGGGCTGCTCGCCGGCGGTCTCGTCGTGCTCGCCGGGATGATCGTCGCGATCATCTCCGTCAACCGCTGGAGCGACGCTGGGTTCGGGCACCTCGATCCGCGCCACCAGATCCGCGTCGTGGTGCCGGCGATGCTCGGCCTGGTCCACGGTTCGAGCCTCGTTCTCGGGTCGTTCGGCCTGTCGGTGCTCGGGATCAAGACCTCACCACCGCCTGCTGCCACGGATGTCGACGCCGATGGGTGAGGCGGCGCGGGCCTGGCTGCTCCGCCGTCGGGCCCACATCGGCGTCGGTGCGATCTGCGTGGCGATCTTCGTGCTGTGCAGGAGGATGCAGGAGCAGGGCCACGGGTGGGGCGACGATTTCGCGCTGTACATCGACCAGGCCCGCGGGCTGACCGACGGCAGCCTCGGCGACGTCGTCTCGCTGACCCGCTACGCGCTCGACAACTCGGCCTACAGCACGTTCAGCGCGTACGTCTACCCGTGGGTGTTCCCGATGCTGCTCGCCCCGATCGTGGCGCTGAAGGGGATCGACTACTCGGCGCTGAAGCTGGTCGGGACGCTGAGCTTCGTCATCGGGCTGTTCTTCCTGCAGCGCATCGCCCGGCACCGCACCGGCACCGCTGGCTCGCTGGCGATCATGCTCGTCGTCGGCCTCAACAACCTGTACATCGGCTACACCGACGCAGTCCTCAGCGACCTGACGTTCTTCATGTTCGTGATGATCGGGATCTGGTGGCTGGACCGGGTCACCGACCGCGGCCGGCTGTTCGCCGACTCGCTGCAGCCGCTGATCGTGCTCGGTCTGCTCGCCTGCGTCGCCTTCGAGACCCGCAAGGAAGGCGTCGCGCTGCTGCTCGGCGTGTTCGTCGCGCAGGCTGTGCGCTGGCGCGAGGCCCGCGCCCTCGCGGCGCGGGCGGCGACGCACTGGAAGCGGGTGGCGATCACGTTCGCCGCGCCGTACTTCGCGTTCGGTGCGGGGGCGCTGGCCTTCCAGGTGACCCTGCCCAACCAGCCGTACGACAGCTACCAGCGCGCCGGTGGCTCGGGTCTGCACAACATGAAGTTCAACCTGAAGTGGTACCGGCTGCCGCTCGCCGAGGCGATCGGGTTGAAGGACGTCGGCTCCCACCCACTGTCGATGCTCGGCAGCACCTCGCTCGCCAACGTCGTGTTCTGGGTCTTCATCGCGCTGGTGCTGCTCGGGATCGTGTGGCGGACGGCCGTGCGGCCACGCGTCGACGCGCACCTCACCGGGGTGCTCGCCGGCCTGGTGATCGTGATCCTCAGCCCACCGTTCCGCGAGGGCCGGTACCTGCTCAGCGTGCTGCCGTTCCTGCTCTACTTCGCCTGGCAGGGCGCCGACGCAGTGCAGCGCTACGCGACCGCCGGGGCCGGCAAGTGGCCGTCGGTGGTGGCAACCGCGGCGTTGGCGGTCCTGCTGGTCTGCGTCGGCACCGACACCTGGGGCTCGTACAGGTACCACCGCGACTACAGCTACATCGAGTGGGGTCCTGCCGACCCTTCTGTGCAGCAGGCGTTCACGGCGGTCCAGCAGTACTCCGACGCCCGCGATGTCGTCGTCTTCTTCCAGGCCAGGACGATGAACCTGTACACCCGGCGACTGTCGATCCAGGGCAACAGCGAATCGATGATGCTGCAGCGCGGCAACTGGTTCCTGATGGCCCGCGACAGCGACTACATCCAGACCGACCTCGACGACGCCCGTGCCGCAGTGCTCGGCTTCGTCCAGGTGTGGTCGAACGACAAGTTCGTGCTGTGGAGGATCCCGCCGCGCTACCTGCCGCTGCCGGCGGGACCCGGCACGCCGCCCTGACGCCGCGCCGGGCGGGGGGTGCCTGACGGGCGGCTCGCCGGCTGCCCGGATCTGGCCACCTTGGCGACTGCCGCGAGCACGCCGTTGACGAACCGCCCCGAGTCGTCGGTGGAGAAACGCTTGGCCAGTTCGACGGCCTCGTTGAGCACGACGGCGACCGGCACGTCCGGGCGGTGGAACAGCTCGAACGATCCGATCCGCAGCACCGTGAGGTCGATCGCCGGCATCCGCGCCAGCGTCCACCCCTTGGCGTGGGCGGCGATCACCTCGTCGAGGCGGTCGCGCTGCTCGGCCACGCCCTCGACGAGCAGCCGGGTGAGGGCGTCGATCGGGACGACCTGCGCGGCGGCGATGTCGGTGACCGGGACACGCTTGGTGTCGGCCTCGTAGAACAGCATCATCGCCCGCTCGCGGGCGTCGCTGCGTTCGTCGTCGGCGAACGGCGAACCGCCGGCGCGGGCGCGGCGGGGCACGGGCTCAGACCCGGGTGATGTAGTCGCCGGAGCGGGTGTCGACGCGCACCCGATCACCGATGTTGATGAACAGTGGGACCATGACGACCTTGCCCGTCTCCAGCGTTGCCGGCTTGCGCGCCCCGCTGACCCTGTCGCCCTGGATCCCCGGTTCCGTCTCGGCGATGTTCAGTTCGACCGACGCAGGGATCTCGACGGTGACGATCTCGTCGTTGTGGAACGCGATGATCGCGACGGCCTGCTCGACGAGGTAGTCGGCGGCGTCGCCGAGGGCGACCGTGGCGACGTTGGTCTGCTCGTAGCTCTCGGTGTCCATGAACACGTAGTCGTCGCCGTCGCGGTACAGGAACTGCATGTCCTTCTTGTCGAGCATCGCCTGCTCGACGCGGATCCCGGCGTTGAACGTGCGGTCGAAGACGTTGCCGTTCTTGAGGTTGCGCAGCTTGGTCCGCACGAACGCCCCACCCTTGCCCGGCTTGACGTGCTGGAACTCGACGACTTGGAAGAGGCCGTTGTCGAGCTCCAGCGTGATCCCGTTCTTCAGGTCGTTGGTGGTGATGGCGGGCATGGCGAATCCTTGGGCGTCTTGGTCAGTGCGCGGCATCCGTCCCCGGTGACGACCAGGAGGTCTTCGACGCGGATGCCGCCGAAGCCCTCACGATAGACCCCAGGTTCGACCGTCACCACGTCCCCGACCTGCAGCGACAGATCGCTGGCGCGGCCGACGAACGGATCCTCGTGGATCACCAGACCGACGCCGTGACCCGTGCCGTGGGTGAACCACTCGCCGTAGCCGGCGGCGGCGATGCTGCCGCGGCACACCTCGTCGAGCTGCTTCGTGCTCATCCCTGGGGCGACGGCGGCAACGCCTGCGACCTGTGCGGTGAGGACCACCTCGTACAACTCGCGCTGCAACGCAGTCGGCTCGCCGACGAAGAAGGTGCGGGTCATGTCGCTGTGGTAGCCGTCGTACAGCGCGCCGACGTCGATGATCACGGTGTGGCCGGCCTCGATCCGTACGTGCTCGGGCCGGTGGTGGGGCCGGGCCGCGTTGACCGGCCCCGTGGCCACGATCGTCTCGTAGCTCGGGCCCTCGGCGCCGAGCTCGCGCATCCGGATCTCCAACCGGTTGCGCACTTCGGCTTCTGTCAACCCGTCGCCGAGCAGCGGCGCCACCTCGGCCAGCGCGGCGTCCGCGATGCGGCAGGCCTCGGCGATCCGGGCGATCTCGCCTGTGTCCTTCGTGCGTCGCTCCGCTTCGACCAACCCGTCCAGGGCGACGAGCGACCCGTGGAACGCCTGCTCGTACTGGCGGAACTGGGCGTAGCTGACGTGCGCCGCCTCGAACCCGATCAGACTGAGCGACGCGACGATTGACGTGAGGTGGTCGTTGATCGCACCGGCGGTCGCACCGACGAGCACCCGCCCGACGACATCGTGGGCGGCCATCTGCGCCGCCGCCTGGTCGCCGTAGCGGCCGTCGGTGACCAGCACGAGCTCGTCGGGGAGGAGGACCACCCGCCCGTTGGAACCGGTGAAGCCGGTCAGCCAACGGATGTTGGCCAGGTCGCTGACGAGCAGCGCCTCGGCCTTGCCGGCCAGCCGGGTGCGCACCCGGCTGAGCCGGGGCGCCATGTCGAACGGCGCGAGCCGCAGCGGGGCCACCTCGACAGAAGCCGTCCCGCCAGTCATCGGGCGCGCCCCTCGATCGCCTGCATCGCCTGCTGCGCCTGCAGGTCGAGCTTGGCCGCGACCGCCGTGACGGCGAGGCGGTAGCCGATCATCCCGAAGCCGACGATCGAGCCGTCGGCCACCGGGGCGACGACGCTGGTGTGGCGCCACGGTTCGCGGGCATTCGGGTTGGAGATGTGCACCTCGACGACGATTCCCTCGAACGCGGCGAGGGCGTCGCTGATCGACCAGGCGTAGTGCGTGAACGCACCTGGGTTGATGATGATCGCCGCGCACCGCCCACGCGCGGCGTGGATGTGGTCGACCAGGTCACCCTCGTGGTTGCTCTGTCGATCCTCGACCTCGTGACCGTGCTGCGCCGCCGCCGTGGCGGTCGCAGCGACGTAGTCGTCGATCGTCGCCGTTCCGTAGATCGCCGGTTCGCGCTGACCCAGCAGGTTGAGGTTCGGCCCGTGGAGCAGCAGGATCGTGGCCACGGACCCATCGTGCCATGCGCCGCCACTACCGTTCGCTCGACCGTCGATGGGAGGCGTTCGTGGCCGAGGAGAAGGAAAGCTTCTGGAAGACGACGACCGGCCTGATCACCGCCGTCGCGGCGCTGCTGACGGCGATCGCCGCGCTCATCGGGGTGGTCGCGGTGAAGCGCAGCAACAACAGCCCGACCGATTCGCAGAAGATCGTGACCACGCAGGCTGCCGCACCCCAGACCACCGCTGCGCCCGCAGTGGCACAGGCCACGCTCGCGCCCGCGCCGAGCACCTACCCGCAGAACATCCAGGACACGGTCGTCAACGAGTGCCTGTCGACGGGAGGCACCCCCTCGTCGTGCAACTGCAAGCTGGAGGCAATCGAGCGCACGGTCTCGTTGTCTGCGTTCGAACAGGCCGATGCCGAAGTGCGCACCACAGGGCGGATCTCGAATCCGGCGACTGCAGACGCGATCCTGGCGGCGGCGAACTCGTGTTGACCTCGCCGGGACGCCGTCACGCGCCGCGATCGGCGGACAGGCCCTTCCAGCGCGAGCGCGACATCCGGTAGAGCACGTGGCGGGCCTCGTGCCAGTCGCCGAGCAGGGGGTGGTCGAAGTCGTCAGCCGGGTCGTGGGTGAACCCGAGCTTCTCCATCACCCGGCGCGAGTTGCTGTTCTGCACGGTCGTGAAGCTGACGATCTCGTCGCTGGGCAGTTCGAGCCGGTCGAACCCCCAGCCGACGACGGCCCGGGCAGCCTCGGGGGCGAAGCCGTGCCCCCACTGATCGCGGGCGAGGCGCCAGCCGACCTCCACGCACGGGGTGAACCACTCCGTCCACGCCGGCGTCGAGAGCATCACCATCCCGACGAACTGCCCCCTGTCCTGCCGCTCGACCACCCACGACCCGTGCCCGTGCACGCCCCACGAGGCGGCCATCCGAACGACCATCTCGTCGGATTGCTCGGCGGTGAGCGTGGCGGGGAAGTGGGCCATCACCTCCGGGTCGGCGTTCAGCGCGGCGTAGGGCGCCTTGTCCGCATCGGTCCAGGCGCGCAGCACGAGCCGATCGGTGCGCAGCAGCGGCGCCTCCCGCACGGCCTGCTCGCTGCGCTCGCTCATCGCGACCAGGTGCGCAGGCGGTCCAGCGCGGCGAACGCGGCGTCGGCGGGAACGCCGGGCACGACCTCGACACCCTCGGGTCCGTCGAGCACGAAGGTCAGCGCGGTGAGGGCCTTCTTGTCACGGCCCATCAGCTCGATGAGCGTCGCAGGCGCCAGGCCGACCGGCAGCGCGGTGTCGAGCTCGTAGGCACCTGCCACCACGTCGTAGTGATGCTGCACCCCGGCGTCGTCGATCCGGCCGAGCACCCGGGCGAGGTGCGCAGCGTAGACGAGCCCGATCGCCACGGCCTCGCCGTGGGCGAGCCTGTAGCCGGTCGCGATCTCGAGCGCGTGGGCGAGGGTGTGGCCGTAGTTGAGCAGCGCGCGCCGACCACCCTCGCGCTCGTCGCCGGCGACGACGTCGGCCTTGATCGCGACACAGCGGGCGATCCGGTCCGCCTCGTCGAGCGCGAGCAGGTCGTCGCCGGTGAGGAAGTGGTACTTGGCCATCTCGCCCCGGCCGCAACGGAGCTCTCGCGCGGGCAGCGTGGCCAGCGCGTCCAGATCGCAGACCACGCCGCGGGGCTGCCAGTAGGCACCGACGAGGTTCTTGCCGTCCGGCAGGTTGACGCCGGTCTTGCCGCCGATCGCCGCGTCGACCATCCCGAGCAGCGTCGTCGAGAGGTGGACGACGGCGACCCCGCGGTGCCACACCGACGCGGCGAACCCGGCGACATCGGTGACCATCCCGCCACCGATGCCGACCACGACGTCGTCGCGGGTCAGGCCCATCGCCGCGAAGCTGCGGCACAACGCCTCGACGGAGGCCAGCGACTTGTGGCCTTCGCCTGCGCCGATCTCGAACCGTTCGACCGGCACACCCAGATCGAGGTCCTCCTCCTCCGAGAACGGCACGCCCTCCTGCGTGACGACCGCAGCCCGCCGGGCACTGGCCGGCAGCATCCCGGCCAGCTCCGCGCGCGCTCCCCGGCCGATCAGCACGGCGTAGCTGCGCGGGCCCAGCGGGACCGTGACCGTGATCACCGCAGCACCGCCTCGACGACCTCGGTGACGGAACGGTTGTCGACCAGCACGATCGCGTCGGCGACCTCGCGGTACAGGTCGGCGCGCTCGGTGAACATCCGCAGCAGCGTTCCCTCGGGGTCGTGATCGAGGAGCGGACGGTGGCTGCCGGGCCGGACGCGCTCGACGAGCGTCGCAGGATCGGCACACAACCACACCACCTTCGCCGGCGCGCTGCGCAACGCGGCACGGTTCTCCGGCGAGAGCACGACGCCGCCGGCCGCGGCGATCACCGCCGGCACAGGATCGGCCAACGCCTCGAGCAGCGCGGCCGTCTCCAGCGCACGGAACGCGGGCTCGCCGTCGGAGGCGAAGATCTCGCGCACCGTCCTGCCCGTGCGCGCCTCGATCACCTGATCGCTGTCGACCACCTTGCGGCCGAGGCGCTCGGCGATGACTCGCGACGTCGTGGTCTTGCCGACCGCCATCATCCCGACGAGCACCAGGTGCTGATCGTCGGGGATCACAGTGCAGCGCGGTAGGCGTCGGCGTTGCGCACGAACTCGGTCAGCGAGTCGCCGCCGAACTTGCGCTGTGCCTCGGCGGCGAGGACGAGCGCGACCATCGTCTCGGCGACGACACCCATCGCCGGCACGGCGGTGACGTCGGTGCGCTCCTTGAAGCTGACCGTCGCCTCCTTCGTGACGACGTCGACGGTCTTCAGCGTCGGCCGGTTGAGCGTTGCCAGCGGCTTCATCGCGGCGCGCACGACGAGCAGCTCGCCGGTGGTCATCCCACCCTCCGTGCCTCCCGCGAAGCTCGTCTCGCGGCGGTAGTCGTTGGCCTCCGCGTCCCAGACGATCGCGTCGTGGGCAGCGCTGCCGCGCCGACCCGCGACGTCGAAGCCGTCGCCGATCTCGACGCCCTTCACCGCTTGGATGCTCATCAGCGCCTGGGCGAGCGCGGCATCGATCTTGCGGTCCCAATGGACGTGGCTGCCGAGGCCGATCGGCACGCCATAGCCGAGCACCTCGACGATCCCGCCGAGCGAGTCGCCGTCCTTCGCCGCCGCTTCGACCTCGTCGATCATCGCCGTCTCCGCGGCGGCGTCGAAGCAGCGCACCGGCGAGTCGTCGACACGATCGAGGTCGGCGGGTGTGGGACGGTCGATCGACTTCGAGCGGGCTGCGCCCATCTGGATGACGTGCGAGAGGATCGACACGCCGAGCTCGGCGAGCAGCTTCTTGGCGACGGCACCGGCGGCCACGCGGGCCGCCGTCTCGCGGGCGCTGGCCCGTTCGAGCACGTCACGCGCGTCGGTGAACCCGTACTTCTGCATGCCGACGAGATCGGCGTGGCCGGGGCGCACCTGGGTCAGCGGCTCCTTCGTCGTGCCGGGCGCCGGCGACATCTCCTCGTGCCACTTGTCGCTGCGGAACCACTCGCTGTTCTTGATCTCGATCGCGATCGGCGAGCCGAGCGTGCGGCCGTGGCGCACCCCACCGACCAGGGTCAGATCGTCCTGCTCGAAGCGCTGGCGCGGTCCGCGGCCGTAGCCGAGGCGGCGGCGGGCCATCTCGGTCTGGATCTCCTCGACGGTGATCGACAGGCCGGCCGGCAGCCCCTCGATGATCACGACGAGCGCCTGGCCGTGCGATTCACCTGCGGTCAGGAAGCGGAGCACCTCGTCAGGCTAGTTGGCCAGACGCTCGCGGGCCCCGCCCCGTAGCTGTTGCCCGTCGTCCGCGTGCGGTCGCAGCGGCACACTCTTCCGGCGAGACCGGGCAACTGGTCGCGAACGGAACGCCACGTGCCCTTCCGGGCTGCGACCAGAACGATCCCGCACGCCCGAACCACGCCACGCCGACGCCACGCGAGCTAGCGCGCCGCGCTCTCGCGGCGGCCGAGCTCGTGCTCCGCGGCGTCCGCCATCGCAGTGATGTCCGGGGTGCGGCCGGTCCACAACGCCTGCTGCAGCGCGGCCTGGTGGACGAGCATCCCCAAGCCGTCGACGATCGTCGCACCGATCGCCTCCGCAGCCTCGAGCAGCGCTGTACGCCGAGGGTGGTAGACGATGTCGACCACCACCTGCCCGCAGCGCAACCGCTGCGCGGGCACCGGCAGCTCGCGCGAGCCCATCCCGACTGATGTCGCGTTGACCACCACGTCCGCAGCCGTGACGTCCGCAGTCTCGCCGACGCGGCCGATGCGACCCGCCAGGCGCACGGCGGCGGCGGCGGGTCCGGCCGAGCGGTTGACGACCACGACCGACCCGGCGCGGTTGCGGGCCAGCGCCTCGACGATCGACCGCGCCGCGCCACCTGCGCCGAGCACACAGAACGCGCGCCCGTCGACGGGGTGACCGGCGGCGACGAGTGCCGCGACGAAGCCGTCGCCGTCGGTGCTGTGGCCGGCAAGACGGCCGTCGGCGAGTCGCACGACGGTGTTCACGCTGCGCAACGCGGCCGCCGCAGGATCGAGCACGTCGACCGCCGCCGCGACCGCCTCCTTGTGCGGCATCGTCACCGAGAGACCGCCGAGGCCGAAGGCGCGCATCGCGACGAGTGCCGCCGCGGTCTCACCGGCGGCCACGTCGAACGCGAGGTACACCCAGTCGAGGCGCAGCGAAGCGAACCCGGCGTTGTGCAGCGCCGGCGAGAGGCTGTGCGCGACCGGATGACCGATCACGCCGGCGAGGCGTGTCGTGCCGCTGATCACCCTGGCACGCTTGCCGCGGTGGCCTTGTCGATGTTCGCCTGCTGCTGCGCGAGGGTGGCCGAGAACGCGTGGTGGCCCTCCGCGTCGATCTTCACGTAGTACAGGTACAGGCACGGCGTGCCGGCCGGCAGCCCGACGCAGATCGGGTCGCCCTGCGACGGGTTCGGGGTCGGGTTGAGCGCGGCCTCGATCGAGGCCCGGCCAGGGTTGGCGATCGGCGTCGGTGGCAGGCCGTTGTGCAGGTACGTGTTGTACGGCGTGTCGATGTCCTTCAGCTGGGCGAAGGTCGCGTTCGGGTCCTGGGCGTAGAACAGCGTCGCGTCGATCTGCAGCGGCACGTTCACGAAGGGACTGAGGCGGTTGTAGATGACCCGCGCGATCTTGCCGCGATCGGCATCGAACTTCGCCTCCCGCTCGATCATCGAGGCGATGATCAGGACCTGGTACGGCGTGTAGCCGAGTTGCTTGGCGCGGGCGTCGAGGTTCACCTGGGCGCCGACGCGCTCCATCAACGTCACCATCCGGTTGACCACCTGCGTCGCCGTCTCGGCGTTGGACACCTGGTACGTGTCGGGGAACAGCAGGCCCTCCAGCGAGCTCTGCCCGGGCGGCGAGTAGGTGCTCAGGACCGAACCGTCCGTGGCGGCCGTCACGAAGTCGGCGACAGACAGCCGCGGGCTGACCGAGTTGAGCCTGGTCGCCATCTTGTCGATCGTGTAGCCCTCCGGGAAGGTGACCTGTCGGTACGTAGCGCTCGGCGGTGTGTTGAGGGCCAGCATCACGTTGCCCATGTGGTCCTTCGGACGGATCTGGTAGTAGCCGGGGGTCAGCTGCAGCCCGTCGTGGTGGGCGACGTACCAGCGGAAGACGCTCGCGTCGGAGATCAGCCCGTCCTTCTGGAGCCGGTCGCTGATCGTCTGCAACGTGTCGTTGGCGTCGACGGTGAAGCTGCGCGCAGCGCCTGCATCGCCGGGTGGGTTGATCTTGCCGAGGTACCACAGCCCGACCGCGCCGATCACGAGGATGGCGACGATGCCGATCGAGCCGAGCGTGAACACGATCGTCTTCGCGCGGCGTCCCGAACGGGCGGGGCGCTCGATGGCCAGCGCGTCGACCACGTCGGGGTCGTCCCACGGGTCGGCGAACCACGGCACCCGCCGCTCCAGGATCCGCTGGCCCCGGCTGGTTCGGGCGGGTGCCGTCGGCTCCTCACGCTCATCGGTCTGCGTCACCGTGAGGCCGCCTGCGTGTCCAGCCAGCGCTGGAGGATGACGGCCGCGGCGACCTTGTCGATGATCCTCCGGCGGGCACCGGCGCGCCGGCCGGCGTCGATCATCAGCTGCTGCGCGGACACGGTCGAGCGGCGCTCGTCGAACGTGACCACCGGCACGCCGACCACGCTAGCCATCGCCGCCGCCTCGGCGGTGGCAGCCGTCGCGGCCGCGCCGTGCGCGCCGTCCATGTGCAGCGGGAGGCCGACGACGACGATCTCGGCCTCCTCGTCGGCGACCAGCCCGGCGATCACCCGGTGATCGCGGGCGACGGAGCCGCTGCGCTGCACCACCGTCAGTGGCGAGGCGATGGTGCCGCTGCGATCACTGACGGCGACACCGATCCGCTTGGAGCCGAGGTCGAGCCCGAGGGCGCGCATCATCCGGCGACGGGCTGCTCCCGCGAGGCGGCGACCGCCTCGGCGGCGATCCGCAACGCCTCGGGGATCCCGGCGGGGTCCTTGCCGCCCGCTGTGGCGACCTCGCCCTTGCCCCCGCCTCCCCCGCCGACGGCTCGCGCCGCACCCTTGATCAGCGCCCCGGCGGACCGGCCGTCGCCGGGGGCGACCGCGGCGACGAGCGAGACCCCGCCCGTATCGGACGTGCCGACGAGGACCACCGTGTCCACACCGGCCTGCTGGCGCACCGCGATCGCCAGGTCGCGCAGGTCGCCGGGCGAGAGCCCGTCCACCTGCGTCACCACGGCGCCGTCGTTGGCGCCGCCAGCGAGCTCGCTCGCCCGTCCGCCGGCGAGCTTGGCGCGCAGCGCCTTCAGCTCGTCGTGCAGCGCGGCGACCTCGTCCAGCTTGCGCTGCACGCCCTGCAGCACGTCGTCGGCGCTCGAGCCGACCAGGCGCGCGGTCTGGGCGACGAGCGATTCGTCGCGCTGCAGCAGGTGCAGCGTGTTCTCGCCCGTGACCGCCTCGATGCGGCGCAGGTTGGAACCGATCGAGCTCTCCCCGACGATCTTGATCATCCCGATGTCGCCCGTGGCACGCACGTGGGTCCCGCCGCACAGCTCGATCGAGTGCCCCGCCTCGAGCACGCGAACGATGTCGCCGTACTTGTCGCCGAAGAACGCGATGGCCCCGAGCGCCATCGCCTCCTCCTTCGTCGTCTCGAAGATCCGGGTCGGCGAGTTCGCGAGCGTCTCTTCGTTCGCGATCCGCTCGATCTCGCAGATCTCGGCGTCGGTGAGCGCGGCGTAGTGGCTGAAGTCGAAGCGCAGCCGGTCAGGACCGACCAGCGAACCGGCCTGCTTGACGTGCTCGCCGAGGACCTTGCGCAGCGCGTAGTGGAGCACGTGGGTGCCGGTGTGGTTGCGGCGGATCGCAGCCCGCCGCCCGACGTCGATCGCCGCGGTGACCTTCGCCCCTGACATCATCGTGCCGCGCCTGATCCGCGCGACGTGGCTGCGCAGGCCAGGTAAGGCGTAGCGCGTTTCGATCACCTCGGCCTCGGCCTCGGCCTCGCCTTCGACGGAGCTCAGCGTGCCCGTGTCGCCGACCTGACCTCCACCCTCCGCGTAGAACGGCGAGCGGTCGAGGAAGATCTCGACCGTGCCCGCTTCCCGACCCGGCACGACCGCGAGCACCCGCGACTCGGTCGTGTTCTCCGTGTAACCGCGGAACTCGGTGACACCGAACTGCTCGACCATCTCGCGATAGGTCTCGAGCCGGTCGTCGCCGGCGCCGGTACCCTTGCGGCCGGCCTTGGCGCGCTCGCGCTGGGCGCGCATCTCGGTGTCGAACCCGGGACCGTCCACCGCGACGCCACGCTCGCCGGCGATCTCCTCGGTGAGCTCGAGCGGGAAGCCGTAGGTGTCGTGGAGCAGGAACGCGGTGGAACCGGCGAGCTCTGACGGGCTGCCGACGAGCTCGTCCTCGAGGATCCCCAGCCCGGTCTTCAACGTCTGCCGGAAGCGCTCCTCCTCGCGGGACATCACACCGACGATGAAGTCGCGGTTCTTGATCACGTCGGGATAGGCGGTGCCCATCACGTCGATCGCCGTCTCGACCAGCGACGGCATCACCAGCTGCTCGGTGCCGAGGAGGTACGCGTGGCGCACGGCCCTGCGGATGATCCGACGCAGCACGTAGCCGCGGTTCTCGTTGCTCGGGAACACGCCGTCGTTTACGAGCATCGTCGAGCTGCGCGCGTGCTCGGCGAGGACGCGCATGCTGAAGCTGGTGCGATCGTCGTAGTCGCCGGGCGCGTACGACCTGCCGGTGAGCGAGCACGCCTGGTCGATCAGCGGCTGCATCAGGTCCGTCTCCCACACTGCGTCCACGCCCTGGAGCAGGCACAGCATCCGCTCCAACCCGAGCCCCGTGTCGATCGACGGCTTCGGCAGCAACGTGCGCGAGCCGTCGGACGCCTGGTCGTACTGCATGAACACCAGGTTCCAGAACTCCATGAACCGGTCACCGGCAGGATCGTGCTTCGGCCCGCCGTCGGGGCCGAACGCCGCGCCGCGGTCGATGTGGATCTCGCTGCACGGACCACATGGGCCTGTGTCGCCCATCTGCCAGAAGTTGTCCTTGTCGCCGAGGCGCTGGATGCGCGCCATCGGTACTCCGACCTGTTCGTGCCAGATCGCCTCCGCCTCGTCGTCGCTGTCGTGCACGGTGATCCACAACCGGTCGCCGTCGAGGCCGAACACCTCGGTCGTCAGCTCCCAGCTCCATGGGATGATGTCGTGCTTGAAGTAGTCACCGAAGCTGAAGTTGCCGAGCATCTCGAAGAACACGAGGTGGCGCTTGGTGCGACCGACGTCGTCGAGGTCGTTGTGCTTACCGCCGGCGCGGGCGCACTTCTGCGAGCTCGTCGCCCGCGAGTACGGCGGCACCTCGTCGCCGACGAAGTACGGCTTGAACGGCACCATCCCGGCGACGGTGAACAGGACGGTCGGGTCGTGCGGGATCAGGCTCGCCGAGGGCACCACCGTGTGGCCGCGCGCCGCGAAGAACCGGGTGAACGTCGAGCGGAGCTCGTCGGCGGTGCGCGGCGGGGTACCCATCGTCGTCCGATGCTACCGAGCTAGGTTCGCTGCGTGGCCCGAGTTGATCCGCCCGCCGCGTTGCGCAACACCGCCCTCGACCTGCACGAATGGATCAGCTTCGAAGACGACGCGGAGCAGCGGACGTGGGTGTTCGACGCCACGTTCCTGCGCTCCAACTGGCACTGCATCTACGGGGCAGGTTGCAAGGGCGTGCTCGACGATGACGCCACCGATCTGCAGCAGGGTTGTTGCAGCTACGGCGCGCACTTCGTCGACGATGCCGACGTCGCCGCGGTCGTCAGCGCGGCGGCGCGGCTGACACCGGCGCAATGGCAGTTCCACCGGCGCGGCCGGCGCAGCGGGTTCCTCGGCACCGACGGCGACGCCACCACCACCCGCCTCGTCGACGGCGCGTGCATCTTCCTCAACCGACCCGGGTTCGCGGGCGGCGCCGGCTGCGCGTTGCACGTCGCCGCGCTGCAAGCCGGCGAACGCCCGATCGACTGGAAGCCGGACGTCTGCTGGCAGCTGCCGCTGCGTCTGGAGAGCACCACCGACGAGCAGGGCTACGTGACGTCGACGCTGCGCGAGTGGAAGCGGCGCGACTGGGGTCCGGGCGGCGAGGAGTTCCACTGGTGGTGCACCGCCGCGCCGGAGGCGTTCGTCGGCGTCGAGGCGACCTTTCGCACACTGCGCGAGGAGATCGTCGAGCTCATCGGCAAGGCCGTCTACGAACGCCTCGCAGCGCTGCTCGAACGCCCGCGGTGGGTCCCGCTCCCCCACCCCGCGGTGCGCTGATCGCCCTGGCCGCCTGGCCCGACGCCGCCCGCAGGCGGCGTCGTCAGTGCAGCTTCTTGAAGGCCTTGCGCCGCTCCTCGAGGGCGAGGTGGCGCTTGCGGATGCGGATCGCCTTGGGGGTCACCTCGACGAGCTCGTCGTCGTTGATCCACTCGATCGCCGTCTCCAGCGTGTGGATCCGCGGGTTGGGCAGCTTCACCGCATCGTCGTGGCTGTGGGTGCGGATGTTGTTCTTCTCCTTCGGGCGCACCGCGTTGACGACCATCTCGTCCTCGCGGGCGCACTCCCCGACCACCATGCCCTCGTACAGCTGCTCGCCCGGGGCGACGAAGAACTGCCCGCTGAGCTGCAGCTTGTCGAGCGCGTAGCCCGTCGCCTGGCCCATCCTGTCCGAGACCATCGCCCCGCCGCGGGCGTCGGGCATGTCGCCCGCCCACGGCATCCACCCGAGGTGGTGCTGGTGTAGCAGGGCGGTGCCGCGGGTGGTGGTCATCAGCAGCGAGCGGAACCCGATCAGGCCGCGGCTCGGGCACTCGAACGTGACGATCGTCCGCCCGGTGTCCCCCGGTTGGAGGTCGACGACGCGGCCCTTGCGCGGGGCGAGCTCCTGGGTGACGGTGCCGACGTGCTCGTCGGGGACATCGCAGACGCCGCGCTCCTGGGGCTCGAAGCGCTTGCCGTTGACCTCTTTGGTGATCACCTCGGGCCGGCTGACCTGCAGCTCGTAACCCTCGCGGCGCATCGCCTCGATCAGCACGGCGTGCTGCAGCTCGCCCCGACCCGCGACCTCGATCACGTCGGGCGAGTCGGTGTTGAACAGCTTGATCGAGACGTTGCCGAGCAGCTCTCGGTTGAGCCGGTCGACGAGGTGGCGGCTGGTCAGGAACTTGCCGTCCCTGCCGGCGAACGGCGACGTGTTGACGCCGAACGTCATCCGCAGCACCGGCTCGTCGACCACCAGCCGGGGCAGGGCGATCGGGTTGTCGAGACTGGCGATCGTGTCGCCGATCTCGACCTCCGGGAACCCGGCCACGACGAACAGGTCGCCGGCGGAGAGCTGTTCGACCTCGTTGCGGCTGACCCCCTCGAAGGCCATCAGCTGGCTCAACCGGCGGCGCAGCGGGGGCTGACCCTCGCCGCACTCCTCCTCGAGCAGGGCGACGGTCTCGCCGCGGCGGAGCACGCCGTTGTGCACGCGGCCGATCGCCAGCCGGCCGAGGTACTCGGAGGCGTCGAGGGTGGTGACCAGCGCCTGCAGCGGGGCGTCGGCGTCACCCTGCGGTTCGGGGATCCGGTCGAGGATCGCATCGAGCAACGGCGACAGGTCGGCGTCGTCGGCGGGCATGCCGATGCCGAGCATCGCCCGGCCGTCGCGGGCGACGGTCGAGACGACCTCGAAGTCGATGTGGTGGTCGCCCGCATCGAGGTCGATGAACAGCTGGTAGACCTCGTCGAGCACCTCGTCGGCGCGAGCGTCCTGGCGGTCGACCTTGTTGATGATCACGATCGCCGGGAGGTCGAGCGCCAGCGCCTTCTGCAGGACGTAGCGGGTCTGCGGCAGCGGCCCCTCCGCGGCGTCGACGAGCAGCAGCACGCCGTCGACCATCGTCAGGGCGCGTTCGACCTCGCCACCGAAGTCGGCGTGCCCCGGCGTGTCGACGAGGTTGATCTTGACGCCCTTCCAGGTGACCGACGCGGCCTTGGCGAGGATGGTGATGCCGCGCTCACGCTCCTGGTCGTTGGAGTCCATGACCCGATCGACGATCGCCTGGTGCGCGGCAAAGGTGCCGGTGGCGCGCAGCAGAGCGTCGACGAGGGTCGTCTTGCCGTGGTCGACGTGCGCGACCAGGGCGACATTGCGAAGTTTGGTAGCCATAGGTGTGTTGGTCCGCCGGCAAGGCGGGAGCCTCCACAGCGAGCAGTCTCAATCAGTCGTCGTCGGTTTCGTCATCGTCGGTTTCGTCATCGTCATCGAACGTCACGCCGTACTTCTCGGCGAGCGCGGCGTACTCGTCGTCATCGGAGTGCTGGCGAGTGCTGGTGGTGCCGATGCCCAGATCGAACGCGCTGGGACCGGACTGCTTGAGCTTCCGCGCTTCTTCGAAGCGGCGGTGACGACCCTTCTTCATGAGAGGGCTCCCGAACCTAGAAAGTTGACATTGGGACAGAGCTTATCGGCTGGTCCGCCGTGAGACCGACCGCCACACGCCGACGAGGCCGAGTGCCGGGAGGGCCGGGTCTGATCGCAGTGCCGGGCCTAACGTAGCCGCCGGAGCCGGCGCCATGGCGGACAGGCCGCTGGACAGACGGGTGGGAGATGCCGATGGACAGGCCTGACGAGCACAACCCGCCGGTCACCTCCGGCGCGCCCGGCCGTCCCTGGTGGCGGGAAGCGGTCGTCTACCAGATCTACCCGCGCTCGTTCGCCGAGGCGCCGGGGATCGACGGCGTCCGGCGCGGCGTCGGCAACCTGCGCGGGATCATCGCCCAGCTCGACCACCTCAGCTGGCTCGGCGTCGATGAGCTGTGGCTGTCGCCGATCTTCCGCTCGCCGATGGCCGACTTCGGCTACGACGTCAGCGACTACCGCGCGGTCGACCCGATCTTCGGCACGATCGAGGATCTCGACGAGCTGATCGCCGAGGCCCACGCGCGGGGGCTGCGGATCCTGCTCGACTGGGTGCCCAACCACACCAGCGACCAGCACCCGTGGTTCACGGAGAGCCGCCGGGACCGCACCAACCCGAAGGCCGACTGGTATGTGTGGCGCGACGAGCCGGTCAACAACTGGCTCGCCGCGCTGCCGCGGGGCGAGCGGGCGTGGACGTTCGACGAGGTGCGCGGGCAGTACCACCTGCGCTGCTTCCTGCCCCAGCAGCCGGACCTCGACTGGGACGTGCCGGAGGTCGAGGAGGCGATGCTCGACACCCTGCGGTTCTGGCTCGACCGCGGCGTCGACGGGTTCCGGATGGATGTCGTCCACCTGATCGCGAAGGAGCTGGAACGCAACGACCCGGAGGAAGCGGTCGCCCGTGGCCGCGACCACGTCACGTTCAACGACGTCGCCGCGGTGCACCCCCGGCTGCGCAGGATCCGCGCCGTGCTGGACGGCTACCCCGGTCAGCGGGTCAGCGTCGGCGAGGTCTACCTGCTCGACGAGGCGCGGATGGCCGAGTACTACGGGAGCGGCGACGAGCTGCACCTCAGCTTCAACTTCAGGTTCCTGTGGGCGCCGTTCGAACCACGTCAGCTGAGGGCGCGGATCACCGCGACGGTGGCCTCGCTCGTCCCGCGGGACGCGTGGCCGACGTGGGTGCTGTCCAACCACGATGTGACCCGCCACCGCCAGCGCTACGGCGGCGACGAGCAGATCGCGCGGATGGCGGCTGTGCTCCTGCTCACCCTGCCGGGTACGCCGTTCCTGTACCAGGGCGAGGAGCTCGGCCTGCTCGACGCCATCGTGGCGCCGGCGCAGGCGGTCGATCCGGGGGGACGCGACGGGCCGCGGGCGCCGATCCCGTGGACCGCGGCGCCCGACCACGGGTGGGGACCATCGCCGTGGCTGCCGCTGCCCCCCGAGGCCGATGTCCGCAACGTCGCGGCGCAGCTCGCCGCTCCGACGTCGATCCTCCACTTCTACCAGCGCCTCCTCGCCCTGCGCCGGGCCAGCCCTGCGCTGCGCAGCGGATCGTTCCGGATGATCGACGGCGCGGCAGACGCCGGGCTGGCTGCGGCAGACGCCGGGCTGGCTGCCGCAGACGCCGGGCTGGCTGCGGCAGACGCCGACCTGCTGGCGTACATCCGGGAAGCGGCCGGCGAGCGGTGGTTGATCTCGATCAACCCGACGCGCGTGCCGCGGCCCGCCGGTGACGCCGGACTCGGTGGGACGATCGTGCTCGCCTCCGACCCTGCGCTCGAGGGGCGACGGCTCGGTGACACGCTGCCGGCGGCCGCGGCGATCGTCGCCCGCCTGCCGTGACCCGGCCGGCGTGACACGCGCGGTGTGCCCCGCGAAGGCGGCCCCGCCGACGTGACACCATGGACGCGATGCACAACGTCGTCGCCTTGCTCAACCAGAAGGGCGGTGTCGGCAAGACCAGCGTCACCCTCGGGCTCGCCTCGGCCGCCGCCGCCGCCGGCCGCCGGGTGCTCGTCGTCGACCTCGATCCGCAGGGTTCGAGCACCTGGGTGCTCGGTCACGATCCGGCGACGGTCGAGGCGTCGATCGCCGAGGTGCTCGGATCGTTGCCGATCGACGCGGCGATGGTCGCCTCGACGTGGAGCGACGCGGTGTGGCTGGTGCCTGCCTCGATCCGGCTGCACCAGCACGAGCGCGGCACGGCCGACCGGCTGCGCACGGTGCTCGGCGGCGTCGGGGCGAAGTTCGACGCCGTCCTGATCGACTGCCCGCCGTCACTGGGCAACCTCGTCACCAGCGCGCTCGGCGCGGCCAAGCGGGCGTTGATCGTCGTCGAGCCGTCGTCGCTGAGCCTGCGCGGCATCGGCGCCGTTGCCGACGTGATCGACGAGTCGTGGGAGTCGCGCAACCCCGACCTCGAGCTGACCGGCGTGATCGTCAACAAGGTCCCGCCGGCCAGTGTCGAAGCGGATCGTCGCTACGACGAATTGGCCCGCATCGTCGGGCGCAAGACGATCTGGCAGCCCGTGATCCCACAACGGGTGATCGTCAACCAGGCCATCGGCGAACGCCGGGCGATCCACTCCTACGGGGCCCGCAGCGCCGACGTGAGCGCCGCGTTCGACAAGCTGTGGAACCGCTTGCGGCGCACGCTGCGCAGCTGACGACGCGCCCGCCAGGCCCCCCAACCGGTTCGCAGATGCACCGGGAAGGAACGTTTGATACCGTCATCCCGCCGGGGAGCTCGGCAAGCGGAAAGGGGACCGCATGGCTGACGGCTACGTCATCGGCATCGGCACGGTCGGCGCGGGGCTGTGGGTCAGCTACGACTCCGGCGAGCGGTGGCGCCACATCCAACGTGGTCCCGCGCCCGAGGGGAACTGCCGTGCCCTCGCGGTCAGCCCGCACCGACGCGGTGAGATCCTCGCCGCCTCCGATCGGGTCGGCCTGTTCCGGTCGACCGACAACGCCGGCAACTGGGAGCGGATCGGCGACGACTTCGACACCGACATCTGGTCGATCGCCTACGACCCGAGCGACGATCAGCGGCTCTTCGTCGGGACGTCTCCCGGGATCGCTCGATCGACCGACGGTGGCGCGACGTTCCAGCCGCTGCAGACGTCGATCAGCGACACGTGTCCGATCGGGGTGTCGCGTACGACCAACGTCGTCGTCGACCCGATCGACCCCGCGACGGTGTGGGCGTCCGTCGAGGTCGACGGACTGCATCGCTCGACCGATGGCGGCGAGACGTGGGCGTCGCTCGGGCGTCTCGGTCCTTCCGAGTTCTACAACGATGTGCACGGGCTGGCGCTGCGCCGCACCGACGATGGCACGGAGGTGCTGGTATCGACCCCATTCGGGTTCGGACGCACGAAGGCCGGCGCGACGACCTTCGACTGGCACGCGTTCGAGCCGTTCGAAGGTGCGAAGACCCAGTACGGCTACTCCCGCTGCGTGCTCGCACCGTCGAAGGAGACCGTCGTGGTGTGCGTCGGCGACTACGTGCCCGGCCGCATCGGAGCACTCGAGATCAGCCGCGACGGTGGGGCGACGTGGAGCCGCGACCCGCTGCCGACCACACCGAACTCGACGATGTACTGGCTGGCGACGCACCCCGCCCTCGCCGGCACGATCGTCGCGACGTCGCTGTTCGGTCAGGTCTACGTGTCAGACGACGACGCGGCGAGCTGGCGCAAGCTCGACCGCGAGTTCGGCGAGATCCGCGCGATCTCCCTCACACCAGCGTCCTGAGACGCACCCGCCACGGGCGGTTCGCACCGGGTCCGGTGCCGTCGCGCCACGGACCGTCGCCGATCTTGACCAGATCTTGCGGTCCAGCGGATCGAGAACCGCGAGCCGGGCGCCGATGAACGATCCGAGCGCGGATCAGGAACAGGCGGGGCGCCCCCGCCGACCCGGGAGAACTTCATGGACCAGCGCGTGCCGACCATCGATCACCGGCGCGGTGACGACGGTTTCACCCTCGTCGAGATCCTGATCGCGATCGTCCTCATCGGCATCCTCTCCGCAGTCGCTGTTCTCGGCATCGGCAGCCTGGTCGGCAAGGCCAAAGCCACCGCCTGCACCGCCGAACGCGACGCACTGACCACCGCAGTCACGGCCTACTTCGCCGTCAACAGTGTCGACACGATCCCCTCCGACTCGGGCGTCACCCCGATGGACACCATCCGCCTCGCCGGACTGATCAGCGAGAACTCGAAGATGTACACCATCCGATCAGACGGCGCACTCATCGCGATCAAGGGCAACGCCAACCACTGCGCGACGGTGCAGTCGACGGCGCCGTCCGGTGCCGACCAGACCGGGACCAACCCTTCTGGCACCGACCCGTCTGCCACCGACCCGTCAGGCACGAACCCGTTCGGGACCGACCCGTCAGGCACGAACCCGCCCAAGAAGACGGCCAAGCCCTCCCCGTTCCTCACTGCGCCGGGCGACTTCGCCGCAACCGGCGGCGACGCGCAGGCGACGTTCACGTGGACCGCAACGACCTCATATGGGTACGGCGCGATCGCGTACTACCAGGTCACCAACAACGTCGGCGACTCCTGCCGAGTGCCGTCGGGGACGCTGACGTGCACCATCACCGGCCTCCAGAACGGCACCAAGTACCGCTTCTTCGTGTCGGTGGACATGGATTCCGACACGACCTCGGGCGGAACGTTCCTGTTCGTCACTCCCGATCCGGTCAGCCCCGTCGTGGCCCCTGCGACGTACCTCAACGGCCCCACGAACGTGCATGCCGTCGTCGGCGACGCGACGGCGACGCTCACCTGGGACGCATCGACGAACGACGGCGGCTACCCCATCGCGCAGTACACGATCGTCGACGACAACGGCAACCCGTTCACGACGTGCCACGTGTTGCCGACCCAGCCGCTGACCTGCACCCTCACCGGCCTCACGAACGCAACGGCCTACAACTTCGCCGTCTCGGTGACCAACCAGCCCGGCGACCAGGCCTCCAGCGAGGGCGTTGCGGTCACCCCCCAGGCGGCCGGCTGAGCCCATCTCGCTCCCCGGGGCGGGGGCGAGCCCCCGGTGGCCCAGGCATACAGCGACGCCGTTCCCGGGGGGTGGTGGTCACCCCCTCACGCCCCCACATGAGCCCTCGCCGAGAACTCAGCCGCCGGGTCAGGCGTCGGTCAGCCGGAGCCCACCGCGTCCGTCGAAGGCCAGCCCGGCGCGTCCGGTGACGAGGCGGACCACGTCGTCGCCGAGCAGTTCCGCGCGCCATCCCGTGCTGAGCTTGGCGTCTTCGTCT
>JBBQTN010000009.1:0-49317 GCA_038213195.1 Acidimicrobiales bacterium
GGCGATGCCGAGCGCGAGGGCGACGGCACCGACCGCGGCGCCCGATCGTGACTGGTAGCGGACGAGGTCGCGCAGCGCGAGGCGGACGGCCACCGGCGCCCTCCCGGCGAACACCTTCAGGGCACGGATCGCCAGCGGGGCGAGCAGCAGCACGCCGATCATCGTCGTCAACGTCCCGCCGATGATCAGCACGGCGCCGCGCTGGTGCGCGGCGACGAGCATCGTGTAGCCGGCTGCGGCGAGGACGATGCCGGCGGCGGCGAAGCGGTGCGGCGGCTGCGGGCGCGGCGGGCGCCCGGACAGCGCGGCGACGACAGGGATCCGCGCCGCTGTTCGTGCCGGCCACCACGCCGAGCCGATGGCCGTGACCACGGCAAGCGCAAGCGTCGCGACCAGCGACCACCACGGCAGGTCGAAACGGGCGATGCGATGGTTGACGAGATGTTCGAGGTGGGGGGCCGCGATGAGCCAGGAGCCGAGCCCGATGATCGATCCCGCAGCGGCACCGACCAACCCGACGACAGCGCCGTTCCCGAGCATCACCAGCCTGACGTGGCGGTCGGTCGCGCCGATCGCACCGAGCATGCCGATCGAGCGCAGCCGTCGCTGGGCCATGACGTTGAACCCGGCGACGGCGAGCAGACCGACGAACAGCATCCCGATCGTGGCGATCGCGAGGACGATCGCTGCGGCTTGTGACGCAGCCGTCGTCGAGTACGACTCGATGTTCCGCCCCGAGCCGTCCGGCATCCTGAACTGGCGCAGCTGTTCACGGGTCGCGTTGACGAGCACCGACACGTGGTCCGGTCGGTCGAGCTGGCCGGGAGGGACGAGGGCGAACTCGTCGGAGAGCTTCAGCGGGTTCTCGACGACGCCGACGACCTGCCTGGCCCGGCCGTCGACCACGATCGATCCGCCGATCCGCACATCGAACACCGACGCGACGCGGTCGGTCACCGCGATCTCGCTCGGGCCGGTCGGGTAGTGCCCGTCGTCGAGGCGGAGCATCTCGCCACCGAGCGGGCCGGACGGGTCCTGGTCGCGTAGATCGAACGTGGCCACGGACCCCGGTACCACCAACTTCTCGTGCGCGACCGCATCTGCGACGCCGAACGCCGCTCGCGCTGCGGCGACGTCGTCGGCGACCTGCGGCGCCGAGCCGTCGATGGTCAGGATGTTGTTCGCCGACCCGAGCTCGGCGGCCTGTGTCGGCGAGGCGTTGACGGCGAGGGCGATGCCGCCGATCGTCGCCGCCACCGCGACGCCGAGCAGGGCGAGCACGAGCACCTGCTGGCGCCATTCGCGCCGGAACAGCCGGAAGGCCCAGCGCAGCAGCGCCCGCCGCGCCGCCCGCCCGCCGTTGCCGGAACCGGGCAGCGGCGCCGGCTCCGCGGGTGTCGCCGGCGCCGGGGCCGGCGGCATGTGTGCCGTGGTGGTCATCCGCCGGCTCCCGGCACGAGCAGTGATTCCGGCCCCGGCACCGGCGCGGTGCAGTCGGCGACCCGGCCGTCGCGCAGGAACACGACCCGGTCCGCCCACGAAGCGAGCTGTGCATCGTGGGTGACGACGACGCCGGCCACTCCGTTGCGGCACGCATTGCGCACGAGGCGCATCACCGCCTCACCGTTCTCCGAGTCGAGCGCCCCCGACGGCTCGTCGGCGAGCAGCAACCGGCGGTCACCGACCACCGCGCGTGCCACGGCGACGCGTTGACGCTCGCCACCTGAGAGCTCGTCGGGGAACCGCGCCGCCTGCTCCTCGAGGCCGAGCTCGGCGAGCGCCCTGAGCGCTTCGCGTCGGGCCGCCTTGGCGTTGACCCCGTCGAGCTCCAGCGGCAGGGCGACGTTCTCTGCTGCGCTCAACCCGGCGAGCAGGTTGAAGTCCTGGAACACGTAGCCGACGTACCGGCGACGCAGGCGCGCCTTGTCGTTGCGCGACATCGTCGACAGGTCGACGCCGTTGATCATCACCTGCCCGTCGGTGGGCGACTCCAGGCTGCCGGCGATCGTCAGCAGCGTGCTCTTGCCCGATCCGCTCGGACCCATCACGGCGACGAGCTCGCCGGCGTCGACAGAGAGGTCGACGCCGCGCAGGGCGTGGACCTCGTTCGCTCCTGTCCCGTGACGCTTGGTCACCTGGTGCATCTCGAGAACGGTCTGCTCGCTGCGCCCGGCGGGCTCGCTGTGCTCCCTCATCGCCGCGCCCCTGTCCGCCGCGAGGGTGCCGGCAAACGCGCCGGCGCCGGCGCCGCGTCCTGCGGCTCGGCCGCGGCCCGCGTCAGGCGCCCCTCTGCGCTGTCGAGCCAACGCACGACCGAGTCGAGGCGGAACAACTCGGCATCGACGACGAGGACGAACCCGAGATCGTCGTCTGCGTCCTGCTTCAGCCTCGTCCACTGCTGCATGACCTCGATCACGTAGCGGCGGTGCACCTGGATGACCTCGTGCACGTCGACACCGTCGAGCCGCAGCGCGACGAGGACTTTGATCACCAGCTCATCGCGGGGCGGGGAGCTCAGATCGGGCGGCGTCCGCAGCCACTGTCCGAGCTCGACGGCTCCTTCGGATGTGATCCGGAAGTGCCTCTGCGGCCCGTCGTCGGCGTCGTCGGATTCGACGAGGCCGTCGCGTTCGAGACGCTGGAGGGTGGTGTACACCTGGCCGACGTTGAGCGGCCACACCTCCCCCGTGCGGGCTTCGAAGTCCTGGCGCAGCTGGAGCCCGTACTTCGGACCATCGCTGAGCAGGGCGAGGAGCGCGTGACGAACGCTCATGGGGTTGACCTACCTCGTTGCATACTGCGTATCCTACTGAGTCGGCGAGCAGCGCGCCAGTCGGTCGAACGAATGTCGTGGGGATGTTCCGCCAGGCGGCGTATCAGACGAACGTCAGGCGAGTTCGGCCACGACCGCGTGGGCGAACTCGGTCGTCCCGGCCGTGCCTCCCTGGTCGACGGGGAGCACCTTGCCGTCCGCGTAGACGGCCGCCACCGCGTCGTCCAGACGGCGTGCGGCATCACCCAGCCCGACGTGGTCGAGCAGCATCGCCGCGCTGAGCAACGTCGCCGTCGGGTTGATCAGGTCCTGGCCGGCGATGTCGGGAGCGGTGCCGTGGGCCGACTCGAAGTAGGCGAAGTCGTCGCCGTAGCACCCGGAGGGGGCCAGGCCGAGACCGCCGATCGTGGCTGCGGCTTCGTCGCTGAGCACGTCGCCGTAGAGGTTGGGGAGCAGCAGCACGTCGAGCTCGTGGGGCCGCACGACGAGCCGATGGGCCATGTCGTCGATGATGTACCGGTCCAACTCGATGTGCGGGTAGTCGCGGCCGACCTCGGCCACGATGTCACAGAACCAGCGGTCGGTCACCGGGAGCATGTTCGTCTTGGCCGACACGGTCACCTTGCCGCGATGGCCGAGGTCGCGGCGACGCGACGCCAGCTCGAACGCGAAGTGGGCCACCTGCTCGGTCCCGCTCCGGGTGATGACCTTCACCGCGAACCGGCCCTCGCCGTCGTTGACCAGGCGCGCCCGTGGACCGATCAGACCGCTGGCGCGCAGGGCCTCCAGATCGCCCATGATCCCGACGTACGCGTCCTCGAGGTTCTCGCGCACGATCACGTAGTCGATCCCCTCGGGATGCGCCAGCGGCGAGCGGTAACCCGGCCGCCAGCGCACCGGTCGGACGTTCGCGAACGTCCGACGTCCCCACCGCATGTGCTCCACGCCCGGGGTCGTGCCGTTCGTCGAACCGAACAGGACAGTGTCGGCCGCGTCGATGCGCGCCCGCACGGCTGCGTCGCGCTCGACCGGATCGAGCCGGGCGAGCTCGACCCCCGGTGGCAGTTCGTCCCAGTCGATCGGCGGATCGAGCGAGCGCAGGACGATCATCGCCGCGGCCATCGCTTCCCCGGCGGCATCGTCACCGGGGATCACGGCCACCATCGGTCGCTCCATGCGCCTACCTCCCACGCAACATGCCGGCGCTCGGGCCCCGGCCGGGGGCGCCCTTTTGCGCCGACGCTAGCCACACGACCGCGTCCGGCGACAACGGTGGCCGGTCAGGCCGAGGCGCGTCGCTGACCGCAGTGCTGGTCGCAGCCAGCTCGCGACGTTCCGACCAGAACGGCTGCAGGCGACACGCTCCTGCTCCATCGAGGCGTCCGTCGGTCGCCGATCACCGGCGGCACACGTGCGGTGTGCCGGATCCGTCACCCCAGGATCAGGCGTTGGTCCAGTTCTCGTGCGCATCCTCCGCGGCGCGGCGGTCCCTCGCGTCGTGTCTGGTCAGGCGCAACCGATGAACGCTGCGGTGAAGGTGCAGCGCGCCAGACCCTGCTCCTCGGCTGCGGCGAGGATCGCGCCGGCATGTGCCTGGAACGCGGCCGGCGATGGCAGGTCGAGCAGCGGCGCGACCGCCGCGAACAGCGTCAGCGACGAGACGAGCTTGGCGTCGTCCGGTGATCCGAACAGGTCGTGCACGCGCATGCCTCGCTCGACGACCTGCCGCCAGACCTCCTCGACGATCGCGGCGTAGTCGCTGCCGAGCACCGGGTGGAGCAGGAAGGCCTCCGCCTCGGCGAGGTCGGCGATCGCGTAGCGCTGCGCCATTGCACTGGCGCCCAGACCGGCGATCTGCGGGAAGACGTACCACATCCAGTGCGACCGCTTCTTGCCTCCGCGCACCTCAGCGAGCGCGCGGGCGTGGTCGTCGCGGACGTCCAGGAAGCGCCGCAGATCTGGCGTCGGCGCGGGGCCGGGGTCGGCGTTCACCGGGCGACGATCGGGCCGGTCAGGGACGCGCGTTGGGACAGCTCGAGCCAGTTGCCGTCCGGATCGCGCACCATCGAGAACCTGGCCACGTCGCCCATCGTGACGGGCGGCGCCCCTTCGACTCCGCCGCCGGCGAGCACCGCGGCGTGCTCGGCGTCGCAGTCACGGATCTGCACCGTCAGGTACGCCCACCCGCGAACCGGCAGGTCCGGCACGGGCGCCGTCGCAGGTAGCTGATCGAACCGCACTGCCGTCCGTCCGCAGCGCACGGCGTGGTCGTCGACGCGCTCCCAACCGAGGACCGCCGTGTAGTGGTGCATCGTGCGGGCGAGATCGGCGACCGCGATCCGGACCTCGATCTGATCGACGGCCCGATGATCCGTGAAGCGGATCGCGTTCCCGTCGGGATCGACCCGAGTCGTGTCGGCTCGCGTCGTGTCGCCGACGACCACGGCGGTGATCGTCGACCGTCCCGCGGCGGGCAGGTCGCGATCGACGACGTTGACCTTGAGCACCGACCCGGCGAGGTCGAAGCGATGCTGCTGGTGACCGCGCCGGATCGGCAGGACGTGATCGAGCGTCAGCCCGACCTCGTCGCGCCAGAACGCCGGCACGTCAGTGCGATCGGTGAACAACGCGACGTCGAGGCAGTCCTTGGCGAGTCTCATCTGCCCAGGTTCCTCGCTGCGGTCGACCGGCAGCGACCCGGACAGGTTCGCACCGAATGGTTCAGTCGTGCAGCGCGTCGCGCAGCGCGACGCCCGCCTCGTCCACAGCGGCGTTGGCCGCCGGGACGATCGCGCCCATGCCGAAGAACCCGTGGATCAACCCGTCGTAGCGGCTGGCCTTGGCCTGCACGCCGGCCGACTCGAGCTTCGTCGCGTACGCCTCGCCCTCGTCGCGCAGCGGGTCGAACTCGGCCGTGATGACGAGCGCGGGCGCCACGCCCTCGTGGTTGGCGGCCGTCATCGGCGCGGCCCGCCAGTCCTTCGGCGCACCACCGGGGAAGTAGGCCGTCGTGAACCAGGTGATCGACTCCTCGTCGAGCATGTAGCCCGTGGCGTTCTCCGTCCGCGACGGGTACTCGCCGTCCTCGCCGTCGACGGCCGGATAGATCAGCAGCTGGAGCTTCAGCGGGATGCCGACGTCGCGGGCGTGCAGCGCGGCGATCGCGGCGAGGTTGCCGCCAGCCGAGTCGCCGCCGACGGCGAGGTGGCCGACGTCGACGCCGAGCTCGGCGGCGTTGGCGACGACGAACTCGAGCGCGGCCGCGGCGTCGTCGGCTGCGGCGGGGAACGGGTGCTCGGGCGCGAGGCGGTAGTCGACGGCGATCACCTGGCACTGACCGCGGTTGGCGAGGGCCCTGCAGTCACGGTCGTGGGAGGTCAGGCCGCCGAGCACGAACCCGCCGCCGTGGTAGAAGACCAGCGTCGGTGCCGGGCCGTCGCCGAGGCCGTCGGGGCGGTAGATCCGCACCGGCAGCGTCTGGCCGCCGGCGTCGATGGTGCGGTCCTCGACGCTTGCGACCTCCTCGCCCTGGCCCATCATCGAGACCATCGCGTCCATCGAGGCTCGTGCGTCGGCGACCGACAGCGTGTGGACCGGCGGCGCCCCGATCGCGACGAGCTGGTCGAGGATCATCTTCACGTTCGGGTCGAGCGGCATGCGCTGCAGCGTACGGGCGGTGCGGACGTGCGAGCGGCCGATGCTGCTCGTCGGCCTGGCTCTCAGCGGGGGACGAGCGCTGACGCGTAGAGGTCTTCCAGCGCCTGCCAATGCCGGGCAGCGGCTGCGGCGTCGTACGGCGGGTTGTCGGGCACCGCGAAGCCGTGTGCGGCGGGATACGTGACGAGCGTGTGTTCGACGCCTGCCTCGGCGAGCGCCTTGGACAGCCGTTCGAACTGCTCGTCGTCGAACGACGGGTCGTTCGCGGCTCCGGCCACGTAGACGGTGGCCTGCATCTCGCCGGCGAGGAGGTGCGGGCTGTCGGGCGCGGTGCTGGCGATGTTGCCGCCGTGGAACGATGCCGCGGCGCCGACGCGGTCGGGGAATCGGCCGGCGGCGTTCAGCGCGAGCCCGCCGCCCATGCAGTAGCCCGTGGTGCCGACCTTCGTGTCGGCCACCTCGGGCTGCTCGGCGAGGAAGTCGAGGATCGCCCCGGTGTCGGTGGTCGCTTGGGCCTTCGTCACGCTCGACACGAGCCCCATCAGCCGCTTGCGCTCGTCCGGATCGGAGAAGACGGTGTTCATGTCGAACGGGGCGACGGTGCCGAGGCGGTAGTAGATGTTCGGGACCACCACCGCATAGCCGAGGTCGGCGAGTTGCTGGCCCATCGCCCGGAACGTCGCGCGGTGGCCGCCTGCGTCCGGGAACATGATCACCGCCGGCCACGGACCGGTACCGGCCGGGGTGTGCAGCGTGGCGTCGCACGTGCCGTCGGGGGTCGGGATCTCGACATCTCGCTGTGGCATCGGGGCCTCCTCACTTGGTCTGTGCGGATCGTGCCACCTCCGCTCGTCCGGCGTCCGATCGGTGCGATCCGCTCGACACCGTTCGCCGACGCTCCGCGTCGTTAACGTGCGGCAGTGCCGGACGAACGCATCTCAGCCAGCCGCCGCATCAATGCCCCTGCGGCGGCGATCTTCTCGATCATCAGCGATCCCAACGGGCAAGTGGCGATCGACGGGTCGCACATGCTGGTCGCTTCGCCTGGCGCAAAGCGCCTGGAGGCCGTCGGTGACTCGTTCGCGATGGACATGGACCGCGAGGCGCTCGGCGACCTGCCGCTCGGCCAATACACCGTGCTGAACATCGTCACCAAGATCGAACCGGACCGTCTGCTCGAGTGGAACGTCGGCAGTGCCGAGCGCGGCCCGCTCGGCCACGTGTACGGGTACGAGCTCGCCCCGGCCGGTGACGACGTCACCGAGGTGACCTCGTACTGCGACTGGAGCGGCATCACCGATGCCGTGCGCGAGCGGGTCACCAAGTGGCCGATCGTGCCGAAGATGGCGCTGATCAGCACCCTCGAGAAGCTCGACAGCCTCGCCACGAAGCCGTCCGGCTGACGACCGGGCGGAGGCGGCCCCGCTCGGCAGCGCCGTGCGTCAGCGCAGCTTCGCCGGGCTGAGGTCGTCAGGCAATGGTTCGCCTGCCTCCGCGTAGGCCTTCGTGACGGCGGCGAGTGCCGGTCCGCCGTACGTGCGCTTGTTCGCCGCGACCATCTCGTACGACGCGCGCAGCGGTGCGAGCTGGCCACGCAGCTCTGGCATCACGAACCGGGCGATCAGCTCGTAGCTGCGCAGCGTCGCCTCGCGGCCCGCCCAGTCGTTGGCGAGGACCATGAAACCGCCGAACCCGCCGGTCGCGTCGCGCAGCCGGTGCAGCGCGGCGATCATGTCGTCGGGGGTCCCGACGAGGGAGGTGTCCTGGTCGATCTCCTCCTCGAGGGTGGTCTCGTTGCGCATCCCGGCGACGCGCCGGTAGTAGAGGTTGCGCTCGCGCTCACGGCCGACGCGAACGTCGGCGATCGCGTCGGCGCGCGACTCGGCGAGGTGGGCGCGCAGCACCAGCCGCCACTCGCTGCGGCGCAGCTCCTGCCCGGCCGCCGCGGCTGCTCGCTGGCCGACGGCCCAGTGTGCGGCGAGGTCCTTCTTGCCGCCGATCAGCCCGGCCCCGAGCGACAGCACACCGACCCCGTGCTTGCCCGCGGTCACCATCCCCGACGGTGACGTCGTGCTCGCGACCGCGATCGGGATCGAGCCGTTCACCGGCAGCATCTGCAGGCGGGCCTCGTGCAGCTGGAACCACTCGGCGGAGTGGGTGACGACCTCTCCGGCCAGCAGCCGGATGATCACTCCGAGCGCCTCTTCCATCCGCGGGCGCTGGGTGACGGGGTCGATGCCCATCATCACCGCGTCGGAGATCAGCGCACCGGGACCGACGCCCAGCATCGCCCGGCCGTCGGTGAGGTAGTCGAGCTGCACGAACCGGTCGGCCACCATCATCGGGTGGTGGTACGGGAGGCTGACGACACCGGAGCCGAGCCGGATGCGCTTGGTCCGCTGCCCGGCTGCGGCGAGGAACACGGCCGGATCGGCGATGTTCTCCCACGCCGCCGAGTGGTGCTCGCCGACCCACGCCTCGTCGAAGCCGAGCCCGTCACACCACTCGATCAGCTCGAGATCGTGGCGGAACGTGATCAGCGGGCTCTCGCCGACGGGGTGGTACGGCGCGATGAACACGCCGAAGCTCATCGGCTGCGGCCGTACCGCCGTGCTGTCGATCGATCCCATGGCACCCCCTTCGTCGTCCCCACTCTGGCGTGCGCACCGACGGGCGGTCCGATCGGGAGCAGCCGGACGCCTCAGCCCGCCGGCAGCCAGAACTCGAGTTGCACGTTGTCGGGATCACGGAACACGACGACCCAACCGATCGGCGTCTCGGCGATGGGGAGAAGTCGATGCAACCGGAACCGGGATGGGCGAGCACCCTGAACTTCACCGATTCGTCGTCTCTGGAGAGCGCCACCTGCATCCCGAGCAGGTCGCAGTACCAACCGGCGCTCGCATCTGCGTCACGAACCGCATTGGTCCGAGACCTGATCTGGATCATCTCGAGGCCCGTCACGCAGACGAAACGAGCCGGGCGGGACAATCGTCAGGTCCATCCCGCGCACTCGCCGCCGTGACACGATCCGCCATGATGAGTGGATGAGCGAGCGAAGCGACGCGTTGATGAGCGATATCGGACCACTGCCCGCCGCCTTCGCCAACCGGGTCGCTCGTGACCTCGGCGTGCCGATCCCGATCGTGCAGGCGCCGATGGGCTGGATCGCCCGCTCGCAGCTCGCCGCGGCCGTCAGCCGTGCCGGTGCGTGCGGGATCATCGAGACATCCTCGGGAGAGCTGGACGCGGTGAAGGACGAGATCCGCAAGATGCGCGACCTGACCGACCGGCCGTTCGGCGTCAACATCGCCCAGGCGTTCGTGCGCGATCCCGCGATCGCCGAGTTCGTGATCGATCAGGGGGTCAAGTTCGTGACGACCTCGGCGGGATCGCCGACGAAGTACACGGGCGTGCTGAAGGCGGCCGGGCTCACCGTCTATCACGTCGTGCCGACGTTGGCCGCCGCGCTCAAGGCGGTCGATGCGGGTGTCGACGGCCTCGTCGTCGAGGGCGGCGAAGGCGGCGGCTTCAAGAGCCCGACCCCGGTGTCGACGATGATCCTGCTGCCACTCGTGCGGTCGCGGGTGGACGTGCCGATCATCGCCGCGGGCGGGATCTGTGACGGTGCGACCATGGCCGCCGCGTTCGCGATGGGTGCCGAGGGCGTGCAGATGGGCACGCGGATGGTGTCGGCGACGGAGTCGCCGGTCCACGCGAACTGGAAGCAGGCGATCATCGACGCCGCCGAGACCGACACCCTGTTCCTCAACCAGCGGCACTCGCCCGCGTTGCGTGCCTTGCGCACGGAGCGGACCAGCGCGCTGGTGCATGCCGAGCACAACGTCTTCGGCGACTTCGGTGACGCTCAGGCGCTGTACTTCGGCGGCGACATGAACGCCGCGATCGCGTTGTCCGGTGAGGTCGCCGGTCGGATCGAGTCGGTTCGCCCCGTCGCCGAGATCATCGCCGACATGGTCGCCGAGTTCGCGGCCACCGTGGCCCGGCTCGCCGGCTGACACGCGAGGGCGGCGGAACCGTCGGCGACGGAGGAGGATGAGGCGCAACAGGAGGCGCGGATGTCGGTGGTGACGGTGTTGGACGATTATCAACAGGTGGCGTTGACCAGCGCGGACTGGTCCGCTGTGCAGGCGGCGCACACCGTCGAGGTGCTCACCGAGCACATCGCCGACGAGGCGGAACTGGTGCGCCGTCTGGCGCGCAGCGACGTCGTGGTGGCGATGCGCGAGCGAACCCCGTTCCGCGAGAGCCTGCTCGAGGCGCTGCCCGCACTGCGCCTGCTCGTGACGACCGGCATGGCCAACGCGGCGATCGACCTGCGCGCCGCAGCGCGCCTCGGGATCACAGTGTGCGGGACGTCCGGCTCCGGCAACGCGATGCCGGAGCTGACGATCGGGATGATGATCGCGCTGACGCGCAACTTCGCCCAGGAGGATGCTGCGGTGCGCGCCGGCGGGTGGCAGCACACGATCGGGCCCGGTCTCGCCGGGTCCACGCTCGGTGTGGTCGGTCTCGGTCGGCTCGGGACGCCGGTCGCGGCGCTCGCCAAGGCGTTCGGGATGGACGTGATCGCGTGGTCGCCGCACCTCACCCAGGACCGCGCGGGTCCGCACGGGGTCCGCGCCGTCGACAAGCGCGAGCTGTTCTCCATCGCCGATCTGATCACGATCCACATGCCCCTCTCCGAAGCGAGCAGGGGCTTGATCGGCGCCGCCGACCTGGCGCTGATGAAACCGTCGGCGTACCTGATCAACACCTCGCGGGGTCCGATCGTCGACGAGTCTGCGCTGATCGAGGTGCTCTCCGACGGTCGGATCGCCGGGGCCGGATTGGATGTGTACGACGTCGAGCCGCTGCCGGTCGATCATCCGCTGCGCGCACTGCGCAACACGTTGCTGCTGCCGCACATCGGGTACGTGACGCTGGACGGCTACCGCACGTTCTTCAGCCAGATCGTCGAGGACATCCTCGCGTGGTCGGCAGGAACGCCGGTGCGGCTGCTCGCACCGCCACCCGTCCGCGACCACTGACCCCGGCCGCTTCCTCGACGCCTGAGTCGGTCAGGCCTGCCGACGCGTCCTGCCTCGTGGGGGCAGCGGAGCCCCCGGCTCAGTCCGTGGCGAACCGCGCCGCGGCCGCGAGCCACTCGCCGAGACCGACCGTGCCGAACAGCCCCTCGGGACCGTCGAGCCGCTCGCCGAGCGGCGTCGGAGCACCGTGCCTGTTCAACGCACGGATGATCGTCGTCACGACCGACCCGATCAGGATGCCGGGCAGGATCGCCATCGAGTAGCCCCAGGCCGCGAGCTGCTCCGCCGTCACGGTGGGCGAGCGACCGCCTCCGACGATGTTGAACATCACCGGCGCGGCGACCTCCTTGGGGACCAGCGCGATCTCCTCGACGGTCTGCGGCGCCTCGACGAAGATCAGGTCGGCGCCCGCCTGCGCGTAGAGGTTGGCGCGCTCGATCGCTTCGGCGAAGCCGAGCGGGGCGCGAGCGTCGGTGCGCGCGATCAGCACCAGATCGGGGTCGGTGCGGGCCTCGACCGCGGCGTGGACCTTCTCGACGAACTCGCCGCTGGAGATCACCGCCTTGCCCTGCAGGTGGCCGCAGCGCTTGGGGAACGCCTGATCCTCGATGTGCATCCCGGCAACGCCGGCGCGCTGGTACTCGGCGACGGTGCGCTGCACGCTCAACGCGTTGCCGAACCCGGTGTCTGCATCCGCGACGACAGGCACCTCGACCACGGCGGTGATCCGGCCGGCCTGTCCCGCCATCTCCGTCATCGTGGTGAAGCCGAGGTCGGGGTGGCCGATGAGCGCCATCGACACGCCCGCACCGGTCATGTACACGCCAGGGAAGCCGCTGCGCGCGGCGAGCGTGGCCGACAGGGCGTCGTAGACGCCCGGCAGCACCAACAGCTCCGGCTCGGCGAGCATCCTGCGCAGCGCCTGCCGCGGTGGTTCTGTCGGATGTCCCTGGTTCATGTCGTGCCTTCCGGGTGGACGGTGGTCGGCGGTGCGCCGCAGCCGGTCATGCCGGTCGCAACCGCGGCTTGAGGTAGCCGCCGCGCTCGAGCCGGCGCAGCAGCCCGCCGTCGTCGATCAGCTCGATCAATGACTCCGGCAGCGCCGCGCCGCGCAACGCGCAGCCCGTCCGCGTGTTGGTGATCGACCCTGACCGTGGATCGAAGGCGACGACGTCGGGCTCGTCGACGATGTCGACGATCCCCGCGCACTCGGCGGCGGCGATCCCGGCGTTGATGCAGTTGCGGAAGAACAGCCCGTTCAACGACTCGGCGATCACCGCCCGGATGCCGAGCTCGGCGAACAACGACGGCGCCGGCCGGCTCGATCCCGTGCCGAAGTTGCGTCCGCCGACGACCACATCACCGGCCTGCACCGCCGCTGCCCAGCCTGGCCGGTACGTCGCGAACACCTGCCTGGCCTGCTCGGCGTGGGGCAGCCGGAACAATGCCGCCGGCATCATCACGTCGGTGTTGACGTTCGGTTCGGGGAACAGCCACGCCCGACCCTCGATCAGCGCGCTCACGGTGCGTCCTCGAGGTAGGGGCGCGGATCGGTGATCACCCCGGTGATCGCCGAGGCCGCCACCGTCGCAGAGCCGGCCAGGTAGATCTGCGCGGCGGTGCTGCCCATCCGCCCTTGGAAGTTCCGGGTGCTGGACGTGATGCACACCTCGCTTCGGCGCCGAGCAGGCCCATGTGCCCGCCGTAGCACGCACCGCAGGTCGAGTTGGTCACCACGGCACCGGCTTCGAGCAGCGTCGTCACGTAGCCGAGCTTGACCGCTTGCAAGTACACGTCCTGCGAGGCAGGGGTGACGAGCAGCCGCACGCCGCGCCCGACTTGCCGGCCGTGCAACACCTTCGCCGCGACCGCAAGGTCGCTGAGCTTGCCGTTGGCACACGAGCCGATGAACCCCTGGTCGATCCGCACCGGCTCGGGCAGCGCGTCGATCGGCACGGTGTTCCCGGGAACGAACCCGGGTCGGGCGACGCGCGGCACCAGCGCGGCGAGGTCGATCACGTGCCGCGCGGAGTACACCGCATCGGGGTCAGCGTCGGCGGGGACGAACGGCCGGTCGGTGCGGCCGGCCAGGTACGTCAGCAGCACCTCGTCGGCGGGGAAGATCGCGAACTCGGCGCTCAGCTCGGCGCACATCGTCGCGATCGTGGAGCGCTCGTCCATCGACAACTGATCGAGGTTCGTCGCCGCGAACTCGATCGCCCGACCCTCGACGCTGCCGACCACGTCGGCCATCGCCAGGAACACGTCCTTGCCCGACACGTACGCCGGCTTGGTGCCGGTCAGCTCGATCAGCACCGTCTCCGGGACCCGGTACCACGTCGCGCCCGTGCACACGATCTGCAGGATCTCCAGGTTGCCGAGACCCCGCGCTGCGCAGTTCAGCGCGCCGCTCGCGCACGAGTGCGAGTCGGCGCAGGCCATCGTCTGGCCGGGGAGCGCAAGAGCGTGCTCCAACACGATCTGGTGGCTGATCCCCTGTCGGCCGATGTCGAACAATTCGGTGATCCCGAACTCCTCGGCGAACCGGCGCGCGGCTTGGTGCTGCTCGGCGTCGATCACCGTTGGCGCCGGTGCGGCGTGGTCGAGCACGATCGCGATCCGCGACGGATCGAAGACCCGGCGCGGCTGCGGAGCGCCGCGCGAGAACTGCAGGTCGAGCTCGACCACCCGGTCCACCTCGCACGTCACGATCTGGCCCGGCACCACCGGCTCACCCGTCGAGTGCGAGCTCAAGATCTTCTCGATGATGGTCATCGACACTGCGCCCGACGCTAGTGCTGTGACCGCAGCGGTTGGTGGGTCGCGTCAGAGCGGGCCGGGTTCGTTCTGGTCGCAAAGGCTACGCAACGTCCGAGCCATCCGGCGCGCGCCCAGCATCCGGGTGGTCCCGTCCGTCATCGGAGACCGGAGCGCCCCGGCGCGGAGCCGGCCGATGAAGCCGTCTCTGCGCCGGGGCGTCCGGAGCGAGTTGAACAGATGGTCTTCGTCGGGCGCGGGTCGGGGTGCGACTGCGCCGCGAGGGAGGCCTACACCTTGGCGGCGTAGCCGAGGATCGCCTTCGTCTCGAGGAACTCCTCCATGCCGAACTCGCCCCACTCGCGTCCGTTGCCGGACTGCTTGTAGCCGCCGAACGGCGCGTTGAGGTCGCCGGGCGCACCGTTGAGGTGGACGTTGCCGCTGCGGATCTTGCGCGCCATCGACCTGGCCCGATCGTCGCTGCCGGAGATGTAGCCCGACAGCCCGTAGGAGGTGTCGTTGGCGATGCGCACCGCGTCCTCGTCGTTGTCGTAGCCGATCATCACCAGCACCGGCCCGAACACCTCCTCGCGGGCGATCGTCATGTCGTTGGAGACGTGCGAGAACACCGTCGGCCTGACGAAGTATCCGGTCTCGAGACCCTCGGGCTTGCCGGGACCGCCCACCTCGAGCTTGGCGCCCTCGCCGATGCCCTTCTCGATCAGCTGCTGGATGCGGCTGTACTGCACGCCGGAGACGACGGGGCCGATGTTGCTCGTCGCGTCATTCGGGTCGCCGACCTTGACGTTCTTCGCCGCGGCGGCGGCGATCGCCGCCGCTTCGTCCATCCGTGACGCCGGCACGAGCATCCGCGACGGCGCGTTGCACGACTGGCCGGAGTTGTTGCACATCGACGCCATGTCGCGGGAGATGACCTTCTCGAAGTCGGCGTCGTCGAGGATGATGTTCGCCGACTTCCCGCCGAGCTCCTGGGAGACCCGCTTGACCGTGGCGGCTGCGTTCCGAGCGACTTCGATCCCGGCGCGGGTGGATCCCGTGAACGAGACCATGTCGACATCGGGATGCGCCGACAGCGCCGAGCCGACGCCGACACCGTCACCGTTGACGAGGTTGAACACGCCGGCGGGGACGCCCGCTTCTGCGAGGATCTCGGCGAACAGGATCGCGTTGAGCGGTGCCACCTCGGAGGGCTTGAGGACCATCGTGCAGCCCGCGGCCAGCGCCGGCGCGACCTTGCAGGCGATCTGGTTGATCGGCCAGTTCCACGGAGTGATCAGCGCGCACACGCCGATCGGCTCGCGGGTGATCAGCGTCGTGCCCATCTCCTTCTCGAACTCGAAGTCGGCGAGCACCTTGCGCGCGGTCATGAAGTGCCCGATCCCGGCCGTCGCCTGGGCGCGTTGGGCCATCTTGAGTGGCGCGCCCATCTCCTGGCTGATGATCTCGGCCATCTCACCGACATGGGCCTTGTAGACCTCGATGATCCTGTCGAGCAGCGCGAGGCGATCCTCCCGGCTGGTCACCGAGAACGTCTCGAACGCCGTCTTGGCCGCGGCGACGGCCGCATCGACGTCGTCGGGACCGCCCAGCGCGATCGTCTCGATCGCCTTCTCCGTCGCTGGGTTGATCACCTCGATCGTCTCGGTCGTCAACGGCTCGACCCACTGACCGTTGATGTAGAACTGCCTGGCGTGATCCACGTCTTCTCCTGATCTGGGACCCGGATTCGCGTTCGGGTCATCCGTTCGACCCACCCCGATGTCGGTGGCGTCAGCCAACGATGCTACGTGACCTCCGGTTCGGCGTCCCCAGCGGACAGCACGGCGACGTTCAGGCGTGTCGGGCAAGGATCGCCCGCGCCGCATCGGCGAGCTCGGCGCGCAGCGCGGTGGGGTGGACGACCTCGATCTCCGCGCCGAACCACAGCACCTCGTGGAGTGCCGAGGCAGTGGCGGTCAGCGGGAAGGACGCTTCGCACCAGCCCGGCCGGTCGCGCCGATCGAGCCGCGCTCGCCGGATCCGCAAGCCCGCCGGTCGATCGGCGACCACCGCCATCCGCCGTCCGAGCGGGGAGAGCAGCACGATGGCGCGGCGCACCCCGCGCGCCGGAACGGCTCGGGCCGGCGCGACCAGGCTCGGGAGCTCGCGCCGTCCGTCCTCCAACAGCGCGAAGCCGCCGTGCGGTCCGCGCAACGAGTAGATCGGGACCCCGGCTCCGCTCAACGCCTCGACGTCGCGCAGCACCGTGCGCTCGGAGACCTCGAGCTCGGTCGCGAGGGCGCCGGCGGTCATCTGGCCGCGGACCTGGAGGAGCCGCAACAGCTGCACGAGTCGCCCGGCGCGCACGATCAGCGCACAGCCCCGACGATGCCTCGTCGGCGGCGGCCAGGACGGCCAGAAGATGGTGGGACTCGGCTCCGTTGCGAGATCACGACAACAGATGTCACCATTGCCGACGATACTCAGCGCGATGAGCACGAACGTCTCTGGCGAGGGCACCACCGACAACCATTGGATCCTGGCGACGCCGCCGGGTGGATCCGAGTTCGACGCATGGCGCGACGACGCAGCGGATCCTCCGGCGCTCGTCGTGCAGGTCGGTGCGACGCAGCTCCGCTACCACCTGCGCTGCATCGCCGACCTGCAGGCGATGCTCGTCGAGCACGGCGACTGGATCCCGCTCGGCAACGCGGACGAGCAGAAGGAGGCCAAGCCGGGAACCGTCGAAGCGTGGGCGCGGGCCGCTGACAACCCGGTCGGCGGTTGGTACGGGTTGAAGAAGGGCCTGCGCGGCAGGTTCGCGAACTACGTGCCACCGGTGCTCGAGGTCCTCGGGCTCGCGGAGGTCGAGCACGGGGCGCGCAACAACCGCATGCGGGCCGTGCCACCGAGCTGATCCCTCGTGTCGCGTCGTCTCGTCGGCACCGGCCTGGCAGTGTTGTCTCGTGGTGCAGGCACGCGCAACCGATCATGATGCCGACGACGGCGACCTCGAGGCCGGCGACTTCGGCGCATGGCTGGGTCAGATCCAGGCGGCACTGCGCGGCGGGCGCGGGTCGGACGTGCCGTGCGGCGCATGCACCGCGTGCTGCACCGCGTCGCAGTTCGTCCACATCGCGCCGGACGAGACCGACGCGCTGGCCCACATCCCTGCGCCTCTGCTGTTCCCCGCGCCGAAGTTGCCGCGCGGCCACGTCGTGCTCGGCTATGACGAGCGCGGTCACTGCCCGATGTTGATCGACGACCGCTGCTCGATCTACGCGCACCGCCCGCGGGCGTGCCGCACCTACGACTGCCGCGTGTTCCCCGCCAGCGGTGTGCAAGCCGACGGTGGCGACGACAGCGACAGCAGCGGCAGCAGCGACAGCAGCGGCAGCAAGGCGCGCGTCGCCCGCCGGGCGCGACGCTGGCGGTTCGAGGTGGCGTCAGCCGCCGACGCCGTGCGCCTCGACGCCGTGCACGCGGCCGCCACCTACATCCGCGATCACCCCGACGTGCTCGACGACAGCGGCGCGCAGCACAACCCGACCCGGCTGGCAGTGCTCGCGATCCGCGCCCACGCCGCGTTCGTGGGCCACGGTGTGGGTGGCGACGGCGTGATCGCCGAACCGGACATCACCGCCGTCCGGATCGAGCTGCGCCGTCAGTCATCTGCCGGCGGCGGATGAAGGGAGCGCGACGACGACACCTTCGACAGCCGAGCAGATCTGTCCCAACGTTCGCGCGAGGTGTCGGCGGGCCAACTGGTCGCGGCCGGAAGGCTTCGTACGGTCGCGGTCGCGACCAGAACGATCCCGGCCCGTGCTGTGACCGCCACCCACCGACCACTGCGGTCGCGGCGCTAGCTTCCGTGCGTGTGACCACTTCCGAGCCGGACCGCCGCCGTGGCGCAACCGTCGGCACGGGGTGCCGGTGCCGGTGCGGGTCGCAGCGTTGATCGACCACGGTGAGTTCGAGGCGCACCTGGCGGGTTGCGGCGCCCCTTCGGCGCTGGACGCCGCAGCGGATCGTCCGCTCGCGCCGGCGCGCCCGCTCGTTGCTGCGTTCGCAGCGTTGATCGGCGACGACGACGAGATGATCGCCGCCTCGTACGCGTTCCAGTTCGTCATCGGCCGGCTCGCCGCGCCGACCCTGGCCGGCGCGTTCGTCCTCGGATGTGCGCCTGCGTTCGCGCTCGACGACGTCCGCTGGTCGGCTGGTCGCGATGGCCCGACCGTCGGGGTCGCACGGGCACCGATCCGGCCGACGACCCCCGAGCTGGCACTCGCTGATCTCCTCGCGATCGTCGCCGTGTGGGCCGACCTCGTCCGCGCCGAGGTGCGGATCGCCCGCCGGTTGCTGGTGGGCAACGCCGCGGCGGCGCTCCTCGGCGTCGTGCGCGGCGTGGCGAACCTGGATCAGGTCGACCAGGCGCGCACAGCGCGGCTCTCGGCAGCGATCATCGACGCCTTCGGCCGGCCGCCCGTCGCCCGATTGATCGACGTCGACGGCTGGAGCACGTTCCAGCGACGGACGTGTTGCCTGCTCCGCTTCGCTGGTGCCCGCGGCGTGTGCGACGAGTGCAGCCTGCTCGGCCCGCACGACCTCCTCGCCGCGCAGCGCTCGGTGCGGATGGGTGTGACGGGCCGCTGACCGCCGCTCGAGGCTTCCGCGTGATGATCGGTCAGTCGACCGTGACGACCACCTTGCCGAAGTGGGCGCCACTGTCGAGGTGCTGGTAGGCCGCGCGCGCCTCGGCGAACGGGAACACCGAGTCGATCACCGGCTCGATCTTGGTGGCGTCGATGGCTCGGACGAGATCTTCGAACATCGCCACAGAACCGACGTAGACACCGTGCACGCGTAGGTTCTTGTGGAAGATCGCGTACGTGTTCACCGGGCCCTGTGTGCCGGTCAGCACGCCGAGGATGCTCATCGTCCCGCCGAAGCGCAGCGCGCGGACCGTCTGGTCGAACGTGCCAGGGCCGCCGACCTCGACGGCGACGTCGACACCCCGCCCGTCCGTCGCGGCGCGCACCGCATCGCCCCAGCGCAGGTTCTCGCGGTAGTCGACGGTGTGTGCCACTCCCATCTGCTCGAGCCGGGTCCGCTTGTCGGCGGAGCTTGACGTGGCGATGACCGTCGCCCCGGACGCCAGTGCAAGTTGCAACGCGAAGATCGAGACGCCGCCGGTGCCCTGGATCAGCAGCGTGTCGCCGGGCCGCAGCGCCGCCGCCTCGAACAGTGCGTGCCAGGCGGTGACGGCGGCGCAGGGCAGTGTCGCGGCCTGCTCGAACGAGTAGCCATCGGGCACCCGCACCCACGCAGCCTCCGGCAGCACGACCAGTTCGGCGAGCATCCCGTCGATCGATCCACCCAGCGCGTTCGCGTGGTGCTCCTCCTGCAGGCCGCCGGCGAGCCACGTCGGGAAGAACGCCGCGGCCACCCGGTCGCCGACGCCGACGCGGGTCACGGCGGAACCGACCGCGACCACCTCACCGGCGCCGTCGGACGTCGGCACCAGAGGCTTCGCGCGCGACTTCGAGGCGCGAGCCATCGTCAGGTCACGGAAGTTCAGTGATACGGCGCGCACCCGCACCAGCACGTCGTGCGCGGCGAGCGGTCCGGGCTCTGCACGCCCACTCATCTGCAGTGCGGCGAAGCCCTCTGCCGCAGTCAACTCGTATGCCTTGATCGCGCACCTCCTCGTTCGCAGCAGAGAGCATCGCGTCCTCTGCGGCGCGAGCCCAACCGGTGATGCGAGAATGGGACCTGTGCCAGCTCCGCCACCCCCCTCCCAAGCGGCCGCCAAGCTGACCGCCCCCGACGCGACGGAGGTCGCGTTGCTCGGCAGAGGCGTGCTGTCCGCGATCAGCGTCGACGGACGCCCGAATCAGATCCAGTCGCTGCTGGTCGCGGCGACGCTGCACGCGATGACCGGCCACGAGTTCGACACGGCGAACTTCGAGCCGATCTGCGTCGCCGACTTCGCCGACGCTCTGGCGACGCGGACGGCTGCGTTCCGCACCCGGATCGTGCAGAACATGATCCTCGGGGCGCTCGTCCTGCGACCCCTCCCGGCGGCCGTCGCAGATCGCGTCAGCGAGTTCGCGACTGCGTTGTCGGTCGACGACGGGATGCTCGCCGTCGCCCACGAGCTCGCCGACGATCACCTCGGGCTGGCTGCGCTCGACTTCGACCGCAACGGGTACGCGGCAGAGTGGTCGCCAGAGCGCAGCGGGGTGCTGCACGCCAGCCGGCTCGGCGCGGCATGGCAGTTCGACCTCGACGATCCAGCGCTCGCCGCGCAGTGGGCCGCGCTCTCCGACTTGGGCGCGGACACCCTGGGGCGCAAGGTGTGGGAGTTCTACCGGGCGAGGGGCTTCGAGTTCCCGGGCCTGCCGGGCTCAGCGCCGCCGCTGCTCGCACAGCACGATTGGGTGCACGTGCTCGTCGACTACGGCACCAAGGTGGAGTCGGAGCTCGAGGTGTTTGCGTTCATCGCCCGCGCCAACGACGATCCACGCGGGTTCTCCCTGCTGGCGATGGTGGTCAGCCTGTTCGAGACCGGCTACCTCGCCCACGGCGCCGGGTTGTTCGATGCGTCGCCTGGACAGCTGTCGCACGCCGGGATGGCGGTGCGCGTCGCCGATGCGATGCGCCGTGGTGCCTCGAGCCACGGTCTGGGCGGCGCCGCCGACGTCGATCTGCTCGCGGTCGACTGGTTCGCGCTCGCCGACCGCTCGGTCGCCGAGCTGCGCGCCGAGTTCGGCGTCGTCGCCAAATCGGCGGAAGCCGTGACCGCCGGATCGGTCGGTCCGTGGGAGCCCGGCGGGATCAGCCCGTTCCAGTTCGCGGCCGGGGGTGCCGTCGCGCAGGCGGCCGGCCGGCGCTACGACGCGCACGGCGCGACGCCCTGACCCGCCTCAGGCGACGACGACCCAGATCGCCTCCGGCGTCGGCGTGAAGGTTGCCGGGGGAAGCGCGACCGTGACGCCGGCTCGGGAGAGCGACGTCGCCGTGTACACGACGGGCTCGCCGACGAGCCCCGAGGGCGTGACGACTGCGTGCGTCTTGAGCACCCACTCGGGCTGATCGACCGTGAGCACGAGCGGACCGGCCGGAGACGTGAAGTTGATCGTCGCCTGTCCCGCCGGGATCGTCCCGGCAGCAGCCTGGACGTGATCACTGACGTCGAAGCCGAGTTGTGCGACCGGACCGCTGACCGAATCCAGCGACCGGCTCGCGTGGAAGTCGCCGTCGCCCCAACCCGTGAACACGGTGTGCTCGAGCGCAGGGGTGACGTTGATCCCGACGACCTGCGCCATCCCGTGGCGGTCGGCGGCCGCGAGTGTGATCGTCCCGTCGGCGCCGGTCGCGTACGACTTGCCGTTGACCACGACGATCACGTTGCGCATCGCCGGCACCACCTGCAGGGTGGCGACTTCGACGTGGTTCGTCGTGCTCGCCGTTGCGCCGACGGCGCCGGGCACGTTCGATGTCGGTGGTGTCGCAGCGACAGTGGTGGCAGGCCGAGCCTCGGAGGTGGTCGGCGCGGCCGTGCTGGTCGGTGCCGGGCTGATCGGGGCCGCCGTCTGCGGGACAGTGCTGGCAGCAGCGGGCTTCGGGGTCGTCGTGCTGGGCGCGGCAGTGGTGGCGGACGCGGGTCTCGCCGGGGTGGTGCTGGCCGGGGCCGTGCTCGCCGGGGCAGTGCTGGCGGACGCGGGCTGCGCCGGTGCGGTCGTGGGCGGGATGGTGCTGGCGGCCGGGGACGTGGTGGGCGGGCGCGTGGTCGCCGGTGCACTGCTCGGCGCGGGGACCGCTGCGGCCGGCCCGCTCGTCGACGCGGTGACGCTGGCCGGGGTCGTTGGCGGCCGGGCCGTAGTCGTTGGCCCGAGCGTCGGCGCCGAGGAGGTGCCGACCTTGGCGGAGAACGCATCCGAGATCGCGCCACGGGCGAGCACCGCGACGACGGCGAGCACGAAGACGACGGCGGCGATGACCGCGCCTCGTCGACGTGAGCCACCTGTGGCGGGCGGGTCGTCGTCGGCGAACGGCCAGCCGTCGTGGGAGTACAGCGCCGGGTCGCGCGGCTCGTGCGCGGATCCGCCCGTCGCGGATCCGTTCGTCGCTCCGTTCGTCGCTCCGTTCGTCGCTCCGTTCGGCGCGGCGTCGCCCGCGGTCTGCTGCACCGGTTCAGTGACGGGTCCAGGCTCCTGGTAGGTCGGCAGCTCGGCGATCCGGTGGAGGTCGTAGAGGTCGTCGTAGTCGTCCCACGGCGCCCTGCGGTGGAAGAACCTCACGCGGATGCCTTTGGCACGAGGTAGACCACGACGTTGGAGCGGTAGTGGCCGATCGAGCGGTCGAACGAACCGCCACACGTGATCAGGCGCAGCGCGGGAGTGGGAACGGGCCCGTACACCTGCTCGGTGGGGAACTGGTCCTTGAGGATCAGGTCGCGCTCGACGGCGACGAACGTGATGTCGCTGGTGGCCGTGTGGATGACCACCTCGGCGCCGATCTGCAGATCGCGAAGGTGCCAGAACACGCCAGGTCCCGAGATCTTCTGATCGACGTGGCCCATGATCACCGCAGGGCCCTTCTCGCCGGGGCGCGGGCCGCCGGTGAACCAGCCGGCGATCTTGGGATCGGCCGGCACGGCCATCGTTCCATCGGCGAGCACACCGGTCGGGACGAGCACGCTCTCGACTCCGATCGACGGGATGGAGATCGAGATCGGGTCACCGACGTCGGCGTCGGCGTTGACGTTCGCGCCGGACTTCAACGGCACGGGCGAGGTCGTCGTCGTGGGCGCATCGGTCGCCGGGGTCGCGGGCACGACGTTGTCCGTCGCCGCAGCCGCCGGGCCGGACGAGTCGTCGGACGGTAGAGGATCCGCCGTGGGCGGCACCGTCGTCGTCGAGGGGTCGGTCGCGGATTGCTCGGCGGTGGCCGGCACCGTCGTTGGAACGTCCTTCGTCCCAACGTCCGTCGCCGACGGCGCCGCGGTCTCGCCGTCGATCGGCGCCCGCCCGGCGATCGCAGGCGTGACGGTCGTCGTGCTGTGCGACACGGCTGCCGTCGCCTGGGTCGTGGTCGGTGAGTGGCCCGACGCTCCTGCGGCGGCGCTGTGCGCCCCACACGCCGCGAGGACGAGCGCCGAGATCACCAACGGGAGACCCTGCGACCTGCACCGGGCCCCTCGGATCATCCGGGTGTCCGGGTCAGCGCGGGCGACCGCTTGCGCAGCCGCCACCCGACGAACGCGGCGGCGAGGAGCACGGGCACGAGCACCAACGGCCAGCGCGGCAGCGCGGCGCCGGGCTTGGGGGCCATCCCGCCGTAGCCGGTCTGCACGCCGCCTGCCGGCGCAGTCGGCACCGCAGCGGCGTCGAGGACGGGGACGACGTCGAGGGCGCCGTCGAGCCCCTTGATGACCACGATCGAGGACTGCACGCCTGGCTTGATCGTCCATCCCGAGACCTTGACGACGACGTTCGTGGTGCCGGCCTGGCGCACCTCGACGTCGTACGTTCCGGCCGCGATCGCCTGGTATGCGGTCGCCGACGGATACTGCACGTTGGCGGCGAGCACCGGACCGCCCACGACGGCGATGTCCACCGACGCGACGTCCGGCGCGGAGTGGATGAACCGGACCAACGACTGGCCCGCCGGCGGCGCTGCCAGCGCGTCGTCGTAGACCTGGACCGCCAAACCGTCACGGGTGGTCACTGCGGCGATCGTCTCGGAGTCGTTGGCCACGACGCCGGCCTCGACGCTCAACAGGTCGGCGGAGCTGGGGTCTGAGACGGGCTTGACCGCGAAGGTGTGCGTCCCGGCAGGAAGGCTGAGATACGGCGAGACCGTCTTGAACGACAGGCTGGTGGCGACCTCCTGGCCGTCCACGTACAGGTCGACTGGAGCTTGCGCCGGTGCGAAGTGGCCGAATCGGACCCAGCCGGTGGCCGGGGCGTCTTCGATGGGTCGCGCCGCGCCCGCCGTCGACACCCCCGCTGACGCGACGACCGCCGCGCCGACCGCCATCGTGAGGGCGAGTCCTCGGGTGAGCTTGATCCAACGCATAAGAGTCTCCTCGTCGCAAATCGTGTGCACTTGCTCGCTCCACGATCCCGGCGACCGATGATCCACGGGTCGCCTGACCACGGATCGTGACTTCTCCCCGCCAAGAGTGAAGGTCTCGTCCCAGTATCAGGTGGACTGCGGCAAGACGCAAGCTACGTGGCAGAGAACTTTCGCCCAGCCGGGTGTTTTTCCGCAGACGTGGACGGTCTGTGCGCGACCGACGTCGCTGGGTGAGTTCGAGCCCACCGCCCGGACCGCAACGCCGCGCCTGGCGTGCGGGCAGCCCGCCGCCGGCCAGCGCGCAGCGTGACCGGATCAGTCGATGCGCGGCGGCAGACCGAACAGCGGGAAGAGGTGGGCGACGTCGAGGAACGAGTTGAGCCCGACGATCTTGCCGTCGCTGATCTCGAGCACGACGAGCGCCCACGCCGCACGGTCACCCTCCGGCGCCGGCCGGTACTGCCCGAACGCAGGCGAGCCGTTGGCGTTCGTCTGCAGCAACCGTGAGCCGTCGCACTCCGCCCCCTGCCCCGTGAACCAGGCGCGGATCTCGGCACGGCCGCGGAGCCAGAGGTCGAAAGGCGGCATCGACATCGTCGCGTCCTCGTAGATCAGCTCGGTCAGCTCGTCCATGTCGTAGCGCTCGAAGGCGTCGACGTAGCGGTCGAGCAACTCGCGCTGGGCTCCGTCCATCTCGTCGAACGTGTCGGTCTCAGTGACACCCACTGCGTCGAGCGTCGCCCGCGCCCGCTGCAACGCACTGTTGACCGAAGCGACGCTGGTCTCGAGCAGCTGGGCGACCTCGTCTGCCTTCCAGCGCAGCACCTCGCGCAGGATCAACACGGCGCGTTGGCGCGGTGGGAGGTGCTGCAGCGCGGCGACGAACGCCAGCCGGATCGACTCCCGGGCGACCAGCGTCTCCGCGGGATCGCCCAAGCCGCTGATGACCCGCTTGTCCGGGATCGGCTCGAGCCACGTCGACTCGATCAGGCCGGGCCCGAGCTGGTCGTTGGCGTGCTGCGCGGGGGAGAGGTCCATCGGGCGGGCGCGACGCTGGCTGGCGCCGAGCATGTCGAAGCACACGTTCGTGGCGATCCGGTACAGCCACGAGCGCAACGAGGATCGGCCCTCGAACCGGTCGACGTGCTGCCAGGCGCGCACCAACGCCATCTGCGCAGCGTCCTCCGCCTCGAACGCCCCGCCGAGCATCCGGTAGCAGTACCCGGTCAACTCCGTGCGGAACCGGTCCATGCCCAGCTCGAGCTCCGCGGTGGCGGTAGCCCGCCTGGCGCCGGGATCGCCGGTCGGTTCGGTCGCGACGTCGGTCATGGAAGCGAGTGTAGGAGGCGGGCCGAACGACCCGCATCGGGGTTCGTTTGTGCTGGAACTGGTTGGGAAACGAGACGCCATGAGCACACGAGCGACCTGGAAGCCACACACGACGCACGTCGACTTGGACGCCGCGCACCGGGACAAGCTGCCTGATTCGGTGTTCGCGTTCCCCCACCAGCGCAAGGAACCGATGACCGACGCGTCCCACGTCCGCAACGCGATCGGCCGCTTCGATCAGGTCAATGACGTCACTGACAAGGATCGCGACCAGGCCTTCGCCAACCAGAAGAAGGCGGCGGCGCACTACGACGTCGAGATGGAGGCGTCCACCTGGCGCGAGCTCGGCAAGCCGGCGCGGCGCTGACGCCGGTCAGGTGCGACCCTTGGCCTGACGCCCGAGGGCCCGGTCGATCTCGCGCTTCGAATCGCGTTCGGCCATCGCCTCGCGCTTGTCCGCGCGGCGCCGGCCGCGGCCGAGAGCCAGCTCGACCTTGACCCGACCGTCCTTGAAGTACAGCGACAGTGGCACCATCGAGAGCCGTTCGCGGGCCACCTCGGAGGCGATGCGCTCGATCTCGCGGGTGTGGAGGAGCAGCTTGCGGGAACGGTCGGGGTCATGCGCCCCCACCCCGTGGGCGAACGGGTAGGGAGGGATGTGCACGCCGTCCAGCCAGATCGCCCCGTCGAGCACCCGCGCGTACGCGTCGGCGATCTGCACGTTGCCGAGGCGCAAGCTCTTCACCTCGCTGCCCTGGAGCACGATCCCGGTCTCGATCGTGTCCAGGATCGTGTAGTCGAAGCGCGCCCTGCGATTGCTGGCGATCGGCTTCGTGCCGGTGGGGCTCATGGCCGCGTCGCTGCGGCGGGCGCGTTGCTCGGCTCGCTGCGTTCGCCCATGAGGGCGGCAGGCTACCCGTGCGATCCCGGCGGCGACGGGGGTCGCTCAGCCGGAGACCGGCACCGGCGGAGTCGTCTCGCTGGCGATGCGCCAGATCACATCGTCGGGCAGCGCCAGCGTCTTGAGGTACTGCTCGTGGCTCGCGTAGACCTGCTGGGGCTTCGCCGGGTCGTACGCGGGCTGTGGCACCGGCGTGTCGTGCACCTTGGTCGGAGCCGGATGGAGGAACGTGGCCAGATCGTCGGCCCCGATCCCGCACAGCGCGACCACCTCGGGGTCGACCCACTGCGCGGCGGGGATCGCCGCGGCGGAGGTGGCCACCTCGAGGCTGAGGTTGTCCGGGCCTGCGAAGTACATCGACTGGCACATCCCGTGGTCGATCGGCCCGATCACCGGAACGCCGGCGCTGCGGATCCGGTCGCGCATCGCCAGCAGGTCGTCGAGCGAGTCGACGTTGAAGGCGACGTGCTGCATCGCACCACGTGCAGTCGGCCCGGCCGCGCTGCCCGCGTGGCTGACCCCGAGCACAGGCTCGGGCACATCGGCGGCCGGCGGTTGGACGAACGCCACGTACGACGAATCGTTGAGCCGCACGAAGCCGTGGAACGTGTTGTCGACACCGTGCATCCAGTACAGCGCGCGCAGCTCGCCGCCGAGCACGTTGCAGAAGAAGTCGAGCTGACCCTTCATGTCGCGCGTCGTGATCGCGAGGTGGTGGACGCCGTTGATGTTGCTCATGCCCGTGAGCGTACGCGACCCGACCGCCCGGGTCGTCGGCGGAGTCGGCGGCCGCGTCCGGCGCGGGCACGCACCGGCGCGATCAGAGCGGGCGCGGAGGTCGCAGAGGTGGGTGAGTTGCGCATCGTCGTGCCTTTCTCGACTGCCGCCCGTGCTTCGAACCGGTCAGGTGAGAGACCCACGTGTGCGCGGTGCGGCACACCTTCCGACGGCGTCGTGGCCGGTACCCTCCTCGCCGATGCTCGCCTTCGCGCACCTCGCCTTCGCCGGGATGATCGGCCACGCGTACGACGGCTATCCGCTCGAGGCGTGCGGGCTGCTCGTCGGCAGCGGCGCGACGGTGCAGCGGTTCGTCCCGTGCACGAACGAGGCGGCGTCGGCGCGGGTCTACACGATCCCGCCCCGAGAGCTGCTCCACGCGGAGCGCGCCGCAGAGGACGCCGGGTTGGCCGTGATCGGCGTGTTCCACAGCCACACCCACAGCGAGCCGTACCCGAGCCAAACGGACGTTGCCCAGGCGCCCGACCCGGACTGGCACTACGTGATCGTCAGCCTCAAACGCGAGGCACCGGAGACGCGGAGCTACCGGATCGTCGACGGAGCGATCGCCGAGGAACCCGTCGCCGCGGGCTGACCAGCGTGGTCGGCGGTGCCGGCGGCCGGCTGATCAGCATCGTCGGCTACGATTTCCGACCGGGCCGATCGGAATACTCGGCTGGTCGTGGAGGTTGGGGCCGCCGAGCCGGAGGTTGCGCATGATCCCCTACAACAACGTGCTCGAGCTGATCGGCAACACGCCGATGCTCGACGTCAGCGCGCTGTCGCCGAACCCGAACGTGCGGATCGTCGCCAAGTTGGAGAACCAGAACCCGTTCGGGTCTGTGAAGGATCGGATCGCACGCAGCATCATCGAGCGCGCGGAGAAGGACCGGCTGCTCCACCCTGGCCAGACGATCCTCGAGCCGTCGTCGGGCAACACGGGCATCGCTCTCGCCGCCATCGCCCAGCTGCGCGGCTACCCGATTAAGATCATGATGCCCGAGAACGTGTCGATCGAGCGGCGGCAGATGCTGCAGGTGTTCGGCGCCGAGATCATCCTCACCCCCGGCGCTGAGGGCAGCAACGGAGCCGTCCGGCGGGCCTGCGAGCTCGCCGCTGAACGACCGGACTGGTACTTCCCCTATCAGTACGGCAACGACGCCAACCCGCGCGCCCACTACGAGGGCACGGGTCCTGAGATCTGGCGGGACTGCCCGGAGATCACCCACTTCGTCGCAGGGCTCGGCACCAGCGGCACGCTGATGGGCACCGGTCGCTACCTCAAGGAGCAGAACCCGGACGTCAAGGTGATCGCCATCGAGCCCCCGCTCGGCGAGCGGGTCGAGGGGCTGCGCAACCTCGAGGACGGCTACATCCCGCCGGTGTTCGAGATGTGGCACGGCTACGACCTGCTCGACCGCAAGCGCGTCGTGCGTCCGCGCGAGAGCCTCGAGTGGACGCGGCGGCTGGTCTCCGAGTGCGGCGTGTTCGCCGGGATCTCGTCGGGTGCGGCACTCGCCGGCGCGGCGAAGGTGGCCGGCGAGATCGAGGAAGGGGTGATCGTGTTCATCGTCTGTGACGGCGGTTGGAAGTACCTCTCGACGGGCGCGTACACCGCCGACCTCGACGAGGCAGAGGCCTCCGTCGAGGGCATCGTCTACTTCTGACGCCCTCACCGCACGCCCGGCAGGGCGGGTCTCAGGCGGAGAGGACGAGGATCAGCAGGCCGGCGAGGACGGTGCCTGCGGCGACCATCCGTCGACGCGGGTTGCCCTCGCCGAGCAGCTTCCAACCCGCCAGCGCGGCGAGCACCACGCCCGACTCGCGCAGCGCGGCGACGTAGCCGACGGGCGCGTGGCGCACCGCGAGCAGCACCATCCCGTAGGTCACCAGCGACGCCGACCCGGTGACCACGGCGCGCCGCCAGTACGTGCGCACGACGGCGACGAACGCCGGCCCGCGCCCTGTGGCCACGCCGGCGATCGACGTCGTGCAACCGGCGGCGACGAACGTCGCGAGCACGTAGGCGAGGCTGCCGCTCGACCTCGCGCCCTGCGAGTCGATGGTCGTGTACGTCCCGATCGTCAGCGAGACGAGCAGCGCCATCATCACGTTGACGCGGCTCGCGCCCCACGACAGGATGCACAGGCCGCTGACGATGACAGCGATACCGACGACTTCGGACGGCCGGAGGTGGTCGCCGAGCAGCGCGACACCGCCGATCGCGGCGAGCGCCGCTCCTCCGCCGCGGGCGATCGGGTAGCTGACGGAGAAGTCGCCGACCGTGTACGCCGCGGCCAGCAGCCACAGGTACGGCAGGTGCACGACGCCGCTCAGGGCGGCCCACCCGTAGCCGCTGGCCGGCATCCCCGACACCACCGCGTGCACCGCGAGCAGCACGCCGGCGATCGCCCCGCCGGCGGCGAACTGTGCCCACAGCACGACGAAGCGATCGCCCTCGGCACGCTTGGCGACGAGGTTCCAGCCGGCGTGCAGCACGGCGGAGCCGAGCGCGAGCACGGTGGCGAGGAGCACGCCTCAGACCGCTGCGGACGTGACGCGAGGTTGCTTGCGCGACCACTGCCGTCCGAACAGGTAGATCACCGGCAGGGTGAACAGCAGCGGCCCGACGAACGCGACCGGACGGTACAGCCACCAGCCGAGCGTGGGGACGCGCGCCTCGTTGATGTGGCCGTCCCATGCGTAGCGCGCCGCCCGCTCGAGTGCCATGCCCGTGGTGTGGAACAGGAACAGCGGCATCGAGAAGCGGTTGATCGTCGTGTTGACACGCTCCCAGCGCGGCCTCAGCAGGCGGACCTCCATCCACGGGCGGATCACCTCGGCGACGCCCGCCTGGAACAGCACGAGGGCGACGATGCACAACGTCGGCGGGGCCATGTTCGACGCCTGCCCCGGCACCCCGACCATCGAGCCCGGGTAGAGGCCGCTGAACACGAACCCGCCGAGCCCGGCGAGCCCGGCCCACATCATCGTGTAGTCGGCGCGGCGGACGGCGGCGACGATGCGGTCGTAGAAGAACCCGAGCTGGTGGCACAGCCCCCAGACGAAGACCATGTTGATCAGCGCCAACGTCTCGTGGTGGTAGCGGAACCTGAGGATGTCGACCCCGCCGGCGAGCGCGGCCAGCCAGACGAGCACGGTCGTGTCGAAGCGACGGTGCAGCCACAGCGCGAGCGGCAGCAGCGCGACCAGCATCAGGTACACGGCGAGGAACCACAGCGGGCTGATCACGAGCGTGATCGCGCGCTGGATCCAGCCGACGTCGAACAGGCTGCTCAGCACGATGCCCGCCGTGACCCACACCGCGAGCAGCGCGAGGGCCGGAACCGCGAGGCGACGGATGCGGTGCCCGACGAACGTCCAGATCCGTTCGCCGCGCGCGCGGGCCTTCTCCCACGCCTTGAGGTGCGAGTAGCCGCCAACGTAGAAGAACAGCGGCATCACCTGCAGCAGCCACGTGGCCGTCCACAGGCCGCTCGTGAAGCCGATCGGATTGGTCGCGTGCGGACCGTCGGGGTGCCAGCGCACGATCGTGAACACCCAGTGCCAGGCGACGACGACGAGCAGGGAGAACGCGCGCAGGAAGTCGATGTAGCGGTTGCGTCCGCCGCCGACCGGTTCGGGCGGCGCACCGTCGTTACCCTGCCCGCGGTGGCCGTCCATCCGACCGTCGAGCGTAGGCGGTGGGTCCGGGTGACGGTCGGTGCGCTGACGGTGCTTGTGATCGCGAACGTGATGTCCAACCGGGTGCTCCCCGCCGCGTGGTACGTGCCGTGGAACCTCGCAGTGGCGGTTGGGATCACCGTGCTCGGCCTACGGATCGTCTCGCCGCAGGCGATGGGGCTTGCGGAGTGGCGGCGCGGGCTGGCTTGGGGGCTGACGATCCTCGTGCTGACGACCGGCGTGCTGCTGCTGGCTGTCACGATGCCGGCGTTCAACAGCCTCTACCACGACCGGAGGGTCAGCCGCTCGTTCCCGGAGCTGGCATACCAGGCGCTCGTGCGGATCCCGCTCGGCACCGCCGTGCTCGAGGAGTTGGCCTTCCGCGCGGTGCTCCCAGCGCTGTTCGCCGTGCGGTGGGGGGTGCTGCGTGGTTGTGTGATCGCGTCGGCGTGCTTCGGGCTGTGGCATGTCCTCCCGGCACTCGGGTTGAACCGCGTCGACCCCACCGCGACCTCGGTGTTCGGACGCGGCGCTGGTGGGGTCGCGGTGGCCGTCGTGTTCGCGGTCGCGGGGACGATGCTCGGCGGGTTGGCGTGGTGCTGGATCCGGTACCGGGCGCGCAGCGTGCTGGCGACGATCCTCGCCCACGTCGCGACGAACTCGGTCGGATACGTGATCGCATGGTTCGTCACCCGTTGAGGCCCTACGCTGACCGCCCGTATGGATCGGCCGATCGGGATGTTCGACAGCGGGTTCGGCGGGCTGACCGTCGCCAGGGCGCTGATCGACCTGTTGCCCGCCGAGGACGTCGTCTACATCGGCGACACGGGCCGCTACCCGTACGGCCAGCGGGCAATGGTGGAGGTCGCCGGCTTCGCCAGGGAGCTGGCGTGGAGCCTCGTCAAGGAGTACGACGTGAAGGCGATCATCGTCGCCTGCAACACTGCGTCGGCGGCGGCGCTCGACGAGTTGAAGGACGAGCTGCCGGTGCCGGTGATCGACGTCGTCGAGCCCGGCGCGCGGGCGCTCGTGCGCGCCACCCGCTGCGGCAGGGCCGCCGTGATCGGGACGGTCGGGACCATCGGCTCGGGCGCGTACCTGCGCGCCGTCGCCGACGCCGACCCATCCGTGCGGCTGACGTCGGCGGCGTGCCCTGGCTTCGTCGAGTTCGTCGAGCGCGGGCAGACGTCCGGCGACGAGGTCATGGTGCTCGCCGAGCGCCTGCTCGCCCCGGTGCGCGAGGCCGACGTGGACGCGCTGCTCCTCGGCTGCACCCACTACCCGTACCTGGCGCGGGTGATCAGCGACGTGATGGGCCCGCAGGTGACGCTGGTGTCGAGCGCCGACGAGACCGCGTTCGCGGCGCGGACCCACCTCGGCGAGCTCGGGTTGCTGCGCGGTGCGGCGGATGCCACTGCCGAGCACCGGTTCCTCTCCAGTGGCGACATCGCCTGGTTCACCGACCTCGGCCGTCGCCTGCTCGGCCCGGAGCTCAGCGCCGCCGAACGCTGGCAACCCGCCGGCTGAACCGCGCGCCGAACCGCCCGCCCCCACCCGACCCTGCCACGATCCGTCGACCTCTGCATCCATCCGAACCGCCCCACGCCCATCCGGCGACGCCCCATCCACGACGACAACGACTGCGAGATCACCATGCCCCGACCCGATGGACGCGCCAGCGACGAGCTGCGCCCGATCACCTTCGAACGCGACTTCACCGAGATGGCCGAGGGCAGCGTGCTGGTCACGTGCGGCAGGACCCGTGTGCTGTGCACCGCGTCGATCGACGAGGACGTGCCGCGATGGATGCGCGGCAGCGGCAAGGGCTGGGTGACAGCGGAATATTCGATGCTGCCCGGCTCGTCGCCCGAGCGGGTCGACCGCGAGGCCGCGAAGGGCAAGCAGAGCGGCCGAACGGTGGAGATCCAGCGGCTGATCGGCCGGTCGCTGCGCGCCGCGTGCGACATGCGCCTGCTCGGCGAGCGACAGGTGGTCGTCGACTGCGACGTGCTCCAAGCCGACGGCGGGACGCGCACGGCGAGCATCTGCGGAGGCTTCCTCGCCCTGCACGATGCGCTCAGCCGCGTGGTCCAGGCGGGCACGATCAAGCAACACCCGTTGCACTCGTTCTGCGCGGCGATCAGCGTCGGCATCGTCGACGGGGTGCCGGTGCTCGACCTGCCGTATGCCGAGGACTCCCGGGCGGAGGTCGACATGAACGTCGTCGTGCTCGGCGGCGCCGGCGTCGAACCGCGGTTCGTCGAGGTGCAAGGGACCGCGGAAGGCGCGGCGTTCAGTCGCAGCGAGCTCGACGCGTTGCTCGGCCTCGCCACCGCCGGACTGGCCGAGATCATCGGGCTCCAGGCCGAGCTCGTCGCCGAGCCACCGCCGAACCGCCCGGCGCGCCGTTGAGCGACCGCCACGAGCGAACCGGCGATGATGTCGAGCGCGGCGATCTGCCACGCCTCGTCTGCGCGTCTGCCAACCCGGACAAGGTCGCGGAGATCGCGGCGATCCTCGACGGTGTCGTCGAGCTGCTGCCGCGCCCGGCCAACGTGCCCGACGTCGTCGAGGACGCCGACACGTTGGCCGGCAACGCTCGGCTCAAGGCGACGGCCATCTGCACTGCCACCGGGCTGCCGGCGGTGGCCGACGACACCGGGCTGTTCGTCCACGCCCTCGGCGGGGCGCCCGGCGTGTACTCGGCGCGCTACGCCGGCGAGCGAGCGACCTATGCCGACAACCGCGCCAAGCTGCTCGACGCGCTGCGCGAGTCGCCCGATCGGCGCGCCGAGTTCCGAACGGTCGCGTTGGTGTGCTGGCCCGACGGCCGCGAGCTCGCCGTCGAAGGCCTGTGCGCGGGGCGCATCGCGACGGAGGACCGGGAGGGACGCGGCTTCGGCTACGACGCCGTGTTCATCCCCGACGACGGTGACGGCCGCACGTTCAGTCAGATGACCCCTGAGGACAAGCACGCCGTGTCCCATCGCGGACGCGCGTTCGCGGCGCTCGTGACCCGGCTGCGCGACCTCTCGACGTAACCCGCGGTTCGGCCTCGTTCGGGCCCGAGGCGTGGGTCGTTCTGGTCGCAGCCAGCAGCACACGTACCCGTTCCGGCCGTGACCGGTTGCCGGGTCAGCCCTGAACCTTGGCGAAGTTCGGCGTCACGATCGAACGTCACGATCGATTCGGCCGGCCGGACCGCTCGAGCGGCGCGCTCAGGTCGGCGGAACGGTCACGGTGACGACGAAGGCGCGATGGTCGCTGCCGGGGATCGCGATGTCGTCCACAGCGAGGGCGGCGACGCCGGGTCCGAGCAGGGCGTGGTCGAGGCGCACGAACGGCAGCGGCCACCGCCCGTCGGTCGGCCAGGACACGCTCAGACCGCGACCCACAGCTTCGTGCGCGTCGCGCCAGCCACTGCGCAACATCCGTCGCAGCGGGGGGTGCCAGTGCGCGGCGTTCAGGTCGCCGACGATCAGCGTCGGCGGTCCGGGAGAGCGGCCGACGCTGTCGATGCGCGGCAACGACGGTCGCCAGCGGCGAAGACCGCCGTGCTCGGTCGGAGCGCTCGGATGGACGAACACGAGGCGCAGCGCTCGGTCGCCGACCGGGACCCGCGCAGTGATCCCGTCGCGAGGCTCGTCGGGGATCCGCACCACCTCGGCCAGCGGCAACGCGCTCCAGATCGCCATCCCATCGGCGCGGCGGGACGCATGACCGATGCGGTACGGGTACGCGTCGTGTGCAACGAGGTCTGCCAGCGCCCGCTCCTGCTGGGGGTTGAGCTCGCTCAGCGCAAGGACGTCTGCGCGAGTGGCGAGGATCGCCGTCGCGACCGCGAACGGGTCGCGGACGTTCGAGTACAGCAGGTTGCCGTGGAACACGCGCAGCGTCGGCGCGGCGGCCGGATCCGGAACCGTCGCCCGCCCGCGAACGACCGGCGCGACCGCGACCGCCACGCCGGCGGTGGCGACGAGGGCTGCTGCGACGAGCAGCCAGTTGTCGTCGATCCGCCCGACGATCGCGGCGAACACGGTTGCGCCCGCCAGGAGCGGCGTCAGCGCCTGCAGCACGGCCACGATGACGAGGCCGCACCACCCCGCGAGCTCGGTCAGCAACACCAGGCCGACGACGGCGATCGCAGCCCAGGCGACGACGACGGAGATCACCATCGGCGCGGCGGCGAGGGCTGTCGACGGGGAGCCACCGGTGATGTCCGCGCACCGACGCGTTTGCGCAAGCTCACCACCCGCGCAGGTCGATCGGCCAACGGTCGAGCACCTCGTCGTCGCGCACGAGCCACGCCACGTCGTGCATCGCCATCGTCGGGTCGATGTGTGCGGGGATCACCCGCACCCGGTCGCCGACGGCCGCGACACCGACGTGGGGGACGAACGTGACGTGCTCGTCGCTGCAGAACCGCACGTCCGCCAGGTCGATCGACGGGTTGCCGTGATCCATGCCGAGCGCCTTCAGCCCGACGTCGGCGACAGCGTGGGCCGGCTTGGCAGAGATGACGGTGCCGATCACGAAGCACGCCTGCCGGAACGGCAGGTGCAGCCGCGCGTAGTGGGTGTCCATCAGCGCGTAGCTGCCGGCCTGGACCTCGACGTGATCGGGGTGGATGTCGTAGGTGCCGGTGCCACCGGTCGAGACCAGGTCGCCGCCGACGCACGCATGAGCGGCGAGGAGCACCTCGATCGCGGCTTCCACCCGGCTGCGTTGGGTCGCGCGGTCGATGAGCGCCATCAGGTGGCCCTCGTAGCCCATCGTGCCGCGCACCTCGAGACCACGCGACCTGGCAAGGTCGGCGAGGTGCCCCGCGGTGTCCGCTGGGCAGCCGCATCGCGGCAACCCGATGTCGACGTCGATCAGCACCTCGGCGATCCCGGCGGCCGCCGCCGCGTCGATGGTCTCCGGCGAGTCGACGGCGACGGTGACCCGCGCCCGGTCGCGGGTTGCCGCCATCGCCGTCAGCCGGCGACGATCGATCGTCTCGTTCGCCAGGAGGAGGTCGTCGCCGAGTCCGGCCGCCACCATCCCGAGCACCTCCCGCGGCGTGGCGCACGTGAACCGCGTGTGCCCGACGGCCGATTGCGCAGCGGCCAGCGCGGTGCACTTGTGCGCCTTCACGTGCGGACGCAGCCCGACGCCGGGACGCGCGGCAGCCATCGTCGCCAGGTTGTGATCGAGCGCATCGATGTCGATCAGCAACGCCGGCGTCGGCAGGTCGTGAACCCTCACGTGACCCTCACGTGACCCTCACGTGACCCTCACCCCAGCACGCCGAGCTGCACGAGCACGAGGCGGTCGAGGCGGAGGTGCTCTGCCGCCTCGTGTGCCGACGGGTCGTCGGCGAAGGCCCAGCCGCTGACCTCGAACCGGCGGTCCGCAGCGGCCTCGCGCGCCGCGGCGATCAGTTCGTCGACGCGTCCGTGCGACATCCGCACGTTGACGCCATCGGCCGACCGCCCTGCGATCGTGGCGAGGGGGAGGCTGCTCGCCCCGATGATGACCGGCGCCTCCGTCATCGCCCGCAAGGCGGCGATCTGTCCCTCGACCGCGGCGTGCCGGGCGGCGACGTCCGCGTGCAGTGCGATGCCCCGTTCGGCATGTTCGCGCGACCACTTCGTGCCGGGACCGGTGCCGGCGCCGATGCCGACGATCAGGCGGCCGCCGCTGATCCGCTGGACGCTGCTCGCAGCGAGCGCGAGCAGCGCCGGATGCCGGTTGGCGACGTTCGCGACGAGCGTCCCGAGGCCGATCGTGGTGGTCGCGGCCGCGAGCGCGCCGAGCAGGGTGAAGCACTCGAGCATCGGGCGATCGCCGCCGACCATCGCCCCGTCGAAGTGGTCGAACACCCAGGTCGTGGCGAACCCCTCCGCCTCGGCGGCGAGCACGGCGGCGCGCAGCGCCGGCCAGTCGTTCGAACCGGCGCTGTACTGGATGTCCACGATCATGTGCGGGCGGTGGGACTTGAACCCACACTCCTTGCGGAACAGGGACCTAAACCCTGCGCGTCTGCCTGTTTCGCCACGCCCGCGGCGACGCCGGAAGTGTAGGACGGGGTGCTCGCTACAGTTCCCGCGCATGGGCTTCACGGGCTTCCCGGCGGGGGCGATCACGTTCTACGAGGGTCTCTCCGCCGACAACTCGCGCACGTACTGGCAGGCCAACAAGGCGGTCTACGACAGCGCCGTCCGCGGTCCGCTCGCGGACCTGCTCGGCGAGCTGACCGAGTTCGGACCGTTCCACGTGTTCCGGCCCAACCGCGACGTCCGCTTCGCCAAGGACAAGGCGCCGTACAAGGACCACGCCGGCGCCTACGGCGAATCGGAGGGTGGAGCGGGTTACTACGTGCACTTCTCCGCGCAGGGGATGTTCGCCGGCGCCGGCTACTACCACATGGCGACGGATCAGCTGGAGCGCTTCCGCAGCGCCGTCGACGCAACAGCGAGCGGCGAGCAGATCGAGGCGACCGTGAACGAGCTGGAGCGATCGGGACTGCGCGCCAGTGCCATCGACGCACTGAAGACCGCGCCGCGGGGGTACGAGAAGGACCACCCGCGCATCGCCCTGCTGCGGCGCAAGGGCCTCGTCGTCTCGCGCGAGTGGAGCCAGGCCGGGTGGATGCGGACGCGCGCTGTCGTCGGGCGGGTGCGAGACACGTGGACGGCCGCCGCGCCGATGAACCGCTGGCTCGACGCCCACGTCGGCCCTTCGACCCTGCCGCCCGACGAAGGACCCGGCTGGCGACGCTGAAGGGGACGCGACCGGTACGGAGCGCTGCGTCCTCCCGCAGACGGGGCGGGCGCTCCGCGGGAGGACGCAGACGAGACGGCCGAGCGCCGCCGGTTCCGCGTCGTCAGGCGCGCGTGATGCGGTAGCTGCAGCGCTGGGCGCCGGCGAGGAGATGCTGATCCCGCTCGACCGACACCTCCGTGCCCAGCGTCTCGCGGAACAGCTCGAGCTCGGCCGTGCACAGCCCGAGGCACGCGCCCGCCGCGTCTCGGATCGGGCAGTGGTGCTCGGTGAGCAGGAGGGTGTCGCCGTCGACGCTGGCCTCGGCGAGGTAGCCCTCCGCCGTGCGGATGTCGGCGAGCTGGCGGACCTTCACGGCGACGTCCGAGCTCGGGTCGATCCGATCGCGGTAGGCGGCGAACTGGCGCTCACGCCGGGTGCGGATCACGTCGTCGAGGGCGCGGTCGCCGAGTGACTGCCTGATCGACTGGATCAGCTCGACGGTGAGGTCCGCATGGCGGTCCGGGAACAGCTGGGTCGCCAACGGCGCCAGGCTCCACTGGACCGGCGGACGCCCGCGACCGGCCGCCACTCCCTGCGTGCGGTTGACCAGGCCGACGACCTCCAGCGCTTCGAGGTGCTGGCGGATGGCGGTGTCGGTGAGGCCGAACTGCGCGGCCAGCTCGCTCGCGGTGACGAACTCGCTGCGCTTCAGCCGCTCGATGATGCGGCGTTTGGCGTCGGTGAGGTCAGCCACGTCCTGCAGCGTATCGATTTCGACAAGCGACCCCTTGCAGAATCGCCGGAGGCGTTCCCGCTGAGGTTTGGCAGAATGCACCGCCATGACAACTGCGACTGCTGATGACCCGATCGCCGCTGGCTCGATCGTCGGCGATCTGCAGGGCGCAGAGCACGGACGTGGGGTGGCCAACACCTCGCTGATCGCGGCGCTGGAGGACCAGTTCGGGCTGGCCGACCGGGTCATCGACGCCGTCGCGCTGACCAACAGCGTCGATCGCTTCCGCCGGCAGGGGATCGTGCTGCCGACCTTCGCCGAGTTGGCCGATCCGTCGCTGATCGCCCCCGGACGGACCGACGGCGCGGATCGCAGCGCCCCGGACGTGCGCAACCTGTGGCGACTGCACTGGTACAACGACCTGCCCGGCAACCGCGTCGACGTGCCCGAGCACGTGGTCCTGCCGAGCTCGCTCACCGGGGTCGAGAGCCCGATCGTCGTCGTCTTCGGCGACCGCTTCCCGATGATCACCGCGCACAAGGTGCTCGCCGCGTACGCCTGCCTCGCGCCGCGCGTCGTCACCGGGCAGTTCGACCCGACGCGTCATCGGGCGATCTGGCCGAGCACCGGCAACTACGCGCGTGGCGGCATCGCCATCAGCCGGCTGATGGCCAGCCGTGGCGTGGCGATCCTGCCAGCGGGGATGAGCCAGGAACGGTTCGACTGGCTCGACCGCTGGTGCGAGAACCCGGCGGAGGACATCATCCGCACCGTCGGCACGGAGAGCAACGTCAAGGAGATCTACGACGCCTGCAACGTGCTGGCGAATGATCCCGACAACTTCGTGTTCAACCAGTTCTGCGAGTTCGGCAACCACCTCGGCCACTACGAGATCACCGGCCGCGCACTCGGCCACGTGTTCGAGGCGGCGCGCCAGGCGGCCGGCAACGACTGGCGGTTGGCCGCGTTCGTGAGTGCCACCGGTTCGGCTGGCACGATCGCCGCCGGCGACAGGCTGAAGGAGGAGTACGGCTCGATCATCGTCGCGGTGGAGGCGTTGGAGTGCCCGACGATGCTCGACAACGGGTTCGGCGAGCACAACATCCAGGGCATCGGCGACAAGCACATCCCGCTGATCCACAACGTCACCAACACCGACGTCGTCGTCGGGATCAGCGATCGGGCCACTGACGCGCTGGACGTGCTGTTCAACACCCCCGCCGGCCACGCCCACCTCACCGACCGGCGGTCCGTGCCGGTCGGGCTCGTGACGGCGCTCGAGCACTTCGGGCTGTCGTCGATCTGCAACGTGCTCGCCGCGATCAAGACCTCGAAGCTGCTCGGCTACGGACCCGATGACGTGATCGTCACTGTCGCCACCGACGGCGCAGCGCTCTACTCGAGCGAGCGGGCGCGGACGCTGAAGGAACGCTTCGGCGGCACGTTCGACGCAGTGACGGCGGCGGAGGTGTTCGGCGAGCACCTCGCCAACGTCGACACGTCCGGCACGCTCGAATGCACCGAGCGCGACCGCAACCGGATCTTCAACCTCGGCTACTACACGTGGGTCGAGCAGCAGGGCACGCCGTTCGAGCTGTTCGAGGCGCGTCGCGCGCAGACGTTCTGGCGCGGGCTGCGCCGGTTCCTGCCGGTGTGGGACGAGATGATCGTCGAGTTCAACGCCCGCGTCGCCGCCGGCTGAGCCGATGCTGCTGACGCACACCGCCGGCCTCGTCTGCGCCGTGTGCAGCGCGCACGTCGACATCGCCACCCCGTTGTCGTGGCGGTGCCCGAACGCGACGGCCACGGATCGGCGACACGCGCTGGCGTTCGTCACCGACAACGCACCGGTGCACCGCATCGTCGGGACCGACCCGCTCGCAGCGTTCCGCCCGTTCCTCGCCTGGGACTCGTTCGCCGCCGCGAACGGGATGAGCGAACGGGCGCGGGACGCGATCGTCGCAGAGCTCGACGCCCGCCTGGCGGCCCGGGGCGGTGGCGGGTTGCAGATCACCCCGTTCGCGCACAGTGCACCGCTCAGCGCCGAGCTGGGGTTCGTCGGGCACGGCGGCGTGTGGGTCAAGGACGAGACCGGCCAGGTCGGGGGGAGCCACAAGGCTCGTCACCTGGCGACGATCATGCTCCACCTGCGCACGACCGAACTGCTCGGGCTCGCGCCATGGAAGCACGAGGATCGACGTCCGTGGTTGGCGATCGCCTCGTGTGGCAACGCGGCGATCGCCGCGGCGAGGTTGGCGCAGTCCGAGGACTGGCCGATCCGGGTGTTCGTGCCCCCGACAGCGGACCCATCGGTCCGCGCCGAGTTGGACGCCACGGGAGCGCAGGTCATCGTCTGCCCGCGCATCGCAGGTGATCCACCTGGCGACCCGTGCGTGCTCCGGTTCCGCGAGGCTGTCGTGGCCGGCGCCGTGCCGTTCACCGCGCAGGGCACCGAGAACGTGTGGTGCTTGGACGGGGGGCGCACGATCGGCTGGGAGATGGCGACGCAGCCCGACCCCGACGCCGGCGATGACGGCGACAACGTCCTCGACCAGGACGGCGCACGCGGCGTGCTCGACCGGGTGTTCGTGCAGGTCGGCGGGGGAGCGCTGGCGGCGTGCGTCGCAGCAGGGCTCGGCTCGGGCGGCGCCGCGACGCCGCTTGATCTCGTGCAGACGCAGAGCTGCTCGCCGCTGGCCCGGGCGTGGGAGCGAGCGGGACCGCGGGGGCGCGCCCGGCCTGCGCCGCGCTGGGCCGAGCTGATGTGGCCGTGGGAGGACGTCGAGCCGTCTGCAGCGGATGGCATCCTCGACGACGAGACCTACGATTGGATCCCCCTGGTCGAGGCGATGGACCGCACGGGCGGCCGGCCGGTCGTGGTCACGGAGCAGCAGGTCGCCGATGCGCACGCGCTGGTTCGGCGCACGACCGGGATCGACGCCTCGCCGACGGGCACCGCCGGCGTCGCTGGGCTGCTGGCGATGCGCGATCAGGTCGGCGACCGCGAGCGCGTGGCCGTGATCGTCAGCGGGATCGATCGCCACTGACAGCGCCCGGCATGCGGCGGACCACCCTCGCGGCTGTTCCGACGATTGGGCCTCAGGACGTGCGGTGGAGGCTGTCGATCAGCTGGCGGATCGACAGCGTGGCGACGGAGATCTTCTGGTCGGCAACGCCGTACGGCAGCACGAGCAGGTCGCCGACGGAGAAGCCTCCGCACGAGTAGAGGACGTTCGGCACGTAACCGTCCCGATGGCCTGCGTCGGGCGCCATGATCGGCTCATCCGACCGGGCGATGACATGTTGCGGATCGTCGAGGTCGAGCAGGATCGCGGCAAGCGAGTACGTCCGCATCGGACCGACCCCGTGGGTGAGCACCAGCCAACCATCTGCCGTCTCGATCGGGGAACCGCAGTTGCCGATCTGCAGGATCTCCCACGCCCGTTCCGGCACCTGGATCGTGGTGGCGGCGTTCCAGACGCGCAGGTCGTCCGAATAGGTGATCGAGTTGGTCTCACGATCGACGCGCGACAGGGCCGCGTACTTGCCGCCGATCTTGCGGGGGAACAGCGCCAGCCCTTTCGCAGAGGCAGCCGCACCGGCCATCGGCGTGGCCGCGAACGTCGCGAAGTCGGTCGTGCGCAGCAGATGCTGGGCGATGCTCGTGCCGTCGAACGCGGTGTAGGTCGCGTACCACGCCACGTCGCCCGAATCCTCGACGAAGCGCACGAAACGAGCGTCTTCCATGCCGTGCCGCTCCACGGGCGTCTGCGGCCACAGCACCCGCTCCGAGAGTGCCGTGATGTCGGGGAACGTCACCTCGTACGACGAGCGGGCCAGGTCGCGGAGGTTGGCGATCGTCGCCGCGGTACGGCGGCGGGTGGCGATGTCGGCCGTCAGCGCGTCGATCCGCTTGTCGAGGTCGGTGTCGTCGAACAGGTCGGGCAAGCCGTCCAGCACGAACGCCGCGTTCTCGCTCTCGTCGCCGAGCTCGGCAAGCCGCTCGTGGAAGACGGAGCGGTGGTGACGGCCAGGGGTGGCGTTCGCCGTCTGGGGCAGGGCCCCGGGCGCATCGATGGTGACCTTGCCGTCCACCGTGACGGTGCCGGTGCGGAACCCGATCGAGGAGATGTGGCCCTCGCCGACGCAGCGCACGCTCATCACGAACGCGGTGTCGTCCCCTGTCTGGTTGGGATGCAGTACCGCGGAGGGATTGCACAGCGCGGCCCCTTCGATCGCGTACTCGTGGGTGAAGCACGCGCCGAGGAAGAGCTGCCGCGCCTCGGACATGTGCACCGTGGGGTCGATCCGCGGCCACACGGTCGCGGCGTTGGTGCGGAACACCTCGTGCAGGTCACGGTGACGGTTCGAGAAGCGCGGGTCGAGCGCTCCGACGGCCCGTTCGACCTCACGCTCGTCGACGCCGAGGATCCGCTCGATCACCGGCTTGGCCCGTGAGTCCCCCGGTCCGACGTCCTCCCGCCCGGGGACGAAGAGCCGGGCGATCACCCTGCTCGGATCGGGCCGCAGCTCGATCTCCGTCTGCTTGAGCTCGACCGTGCTCACGTCGGGGACAGGAACGTGTTCGCGCGCTGCATCGTCGAGATGTATGCCAGGGTCGACTCTGCACCCTGGTTGGAGTTGACGCCGACGCGCTGCAGACCGTCGAACCCGCCGCCGGACGCGGTGTCGTGCATGACCGCGCCCGTGTCGTTCGCACCGTCGAACCACGCCGCGGCAGCCAAGACCCCGCGCGCCCACTTCCCGTCGCCGGTGACGGCGTGCGCCCGCCAGCACGCGTCGGCCATCGCGGCGACCTCGATCGGCTGCTGGTCGAACAGCGGTCCTTCGTCGCCGCGTCCACGGCCTGTGCAGCCGGTGACCGAGAGGTGGCCGCGGGTGGTCTCCAGCTCCAGCAGCCAGCCGAGCATCGCCAGGCCGCGGTCGAGCACGACGCTGTCGGCGAGCACCGTCCCGGCTGCGATCAACGCCTCGGCAAGCGAAGCGTTGGCATAGCGCAGGCGTGGTTCCGGCCAAGCCCAGCGACCCCTGCGGACCGGCCCGATGATCGCCGTCGTGTCGACCAGCAGGGCTCGGGCCAGCGCATGGTGCGGGTCGTCGGGCAGCACCTCTGCCGCGCCGAGGGCGGCGAACGCCATCGCCCGCGAGAACGGTGAGCGCTGCCGGGCGCCGCTGTCGAAGGCGCGCTGGGCCCGCCGGCGGACGTCCGCGTCGTCGTGGCGGCACGCGGTGACCCCGAGTCCCCACATCGCCCGGCCCCAGCAGTCCTCGGTGGTCGGCGCGTCCGTCCACCGGCCGCTGACGTCCATCCGGTTGCGGAACCGCCCTTGAGGGTCCTGCGCGCCGGTCACGAAGTCGAGTGCGAGCCGGCCGAGCCGATGCGCGGGGCCGCGATCGGGCTGACGCGCGACCACGACGAGCAGTCTGGCGTTGTCGTCGGTGCAGTACCCGTGATCCGGGCGGCGGACGGTCCCCGATGCGTGCTCGAACAGCCCGTGCCCGTCGCTCATCCGTTCGAGGTGCTCGAATGGAACGTCGTACGCCGGCCTGGTGGCCGTCGTGGCGCGCGGGTGAGCGGAGGACGTCACATCGCGACCGATTCGCTCGAGCGGAGGAGGTCCTTCGTGAGGCTCAGGTACTGGCCGGCGACCGACGACCACCACAACGAAGGGCCGATCCGGCGAGCCTCGACGCCCATGGCCTCGAGCACGTCCGGGTCGGACACGACCATGCGGACCGCGTCGGCCAGCGCAGCAGGATCGGCGTGCGGGACGACGATCCCGGCACCACTGCTGAGCATCTCCACCGCATGTGGGAAGGCCGTGGCGATGACGGGACGTCCAGCGGCGATCGCGTCGACGAGGACACCCGACGTGACCTGTTCGCGAGAGTCGTAGGGGAGCACCACGACCGACGCAGCGCGCACGAACTGGGCCAATGTGGCGACGTCGCGATACGTGTCGTCGAACGTCACGAAACCGGCGACTCCTCGCGCCCACGCGCGCTGCATCAACGAGTGGCGGTACGCGTCGCCGCTGTTCTGGAACACCTTCGGGTGGGTGACCCCGGCGACGGTGTAGCGCGGTCGGTGCGGCAGATCGCCGAGCAGGGACAGCGCGTCGATGACGTGCTCGATGCCCTTGCCCGGCCCGAGCAGACCCCACGTGAGCAGATGGGCGCGCCCACGGTCGAGGCCCGCCGGATCGTCGGGCCGCGGCGCGGGGACGGTGGCCCCGTGGGGGATCGTCGCCACCTTGGAACCGTCGACCCGATACGTGACCAGGCGCCTCTTTGCCGCGTCGGACATCACCACGATGCTGTCGGCGGCACGGCACACCGCGACGAGCACGCTGCGCTGGTGTGCCGAGGGCACCTCGGGCACCGTGTGCAGGACCACGATCGTCGGCACCTTGATCGCGTCGAGCAAGGCGAGCACCTCGTCACCGTCCGCGCCTCCGTAGATCCCATACTCGTGCTGGACGATGACGACGTCGCACTGCGACAGCAGCATCGCCGCGCGGCGGATGGTTGTCGGCACACCGTTGACCAGCTCGGCGACGACGGGCCGCCCGACCGAGGGCAGGTCGTCGCCGTCGTCGATGCGGACCACGTCGACCTGATGGCCGTTCCTGCGCAACTCGTCGTCGAGCGCCGCCGCGAACGTGGCCAGCCCGCATAGCTTCGGCGGGTAGGTGCTGACCATTCCGATCCGATGGCGCGTCGAGCTGATCGGAGAATGGCGGGGACCGGTGGGCATCATGGCTCCTGGACTTGAGAGGATGGAGGCGTCGACACTGGCGGACCAACAGCTCTACTGGCCGTCAGGCCCGACCGAAGCGACTCTTTCCAAGGCAGAAGTACGAGCTTATCCCGCCCGTCGGGTCAGCGCGATGGCGTCGCAGCGCCAGCATCGCTCACCGGGGTCGCGGGGATCCTGATGGACGACGAGGCGCTTCGGCCGGATCACGACTGCTGCCTCGCGTTCGGACTTGATGCGGATGCCGAGGTCGTGCGAACCATCGAGCGGATCGACGTCGACCACGATGCCCGGCACCAACCGCGCCTCGGCGTCGCGCGGGTCGTGCACGAGCACGTGATCCCCGACGCGCAGGGCGTTCCACTCGTGCCGCATCATGACGAGTGCTCCGGAGCGACCGGAACCGCGCCGGCTCTGCCGCGGGTCTCGGGTGACGGTTCGGGCATGACGCTCCTCGCTGGATGGGAACAGCCGTCGGGCGGCTGCGAATCGACGGCCGATCCGGCCATCCTCCCCACGAGGCGTTCCCACGTTTGTGCCCCTCCACCGTATCGTGCGCGGGGGCCAGAAGTCCTGGTGAGGGTTGGGACTGGCTCCGCTCTGAATGGTCGGGCCGGGCTCCGCTGCGCTTCGCCCGCTCCGTCCGTGCGGCTCGTCGCTGGCGCTTCCCTCGCCGCCGGTAGCGTGATCACATGATCTTTCCGCAGGCACTCGACGCTGGCACCGATCCGCGTAGCGATGTGTTCAACCGCCTCCTGAAGAACCGGGTGGTGCTGCTCGGTACCGACGTCAACGACGAGATCGCCAACCAGATCTGTGCCCAGCTGCTGTACCTCGAGGGCGAGGACGACAAGAGCGACATCTGGCTGTACATCAACAGCCCCGGTGGCTCGGTCACAGCCGGGATGGCGATCTACGACACGATGCAGTTCGTCGGCTGCGAGGTGGCCACAGTGTGCATGGGGATGGCCGCATCGATGGGCCAGTTCCTGCTCACCGCCGGAGCGCCGGGCAAGCGCTACACCCTCCCGAACGCCCGGATCATGATGCATCAGCCGCTCGCAGGGCTTCGTGGTCAGGCCACGGACATCGCGATCCAGGCGGAGCAGCTCGCGTACACCAAGCGGCGGATGGCCGAACTGATCGCGCTGCACTCGGGCAGGCCGCTCGAACAGATCCAGAAGGACTCCGAGCGCGACCGCTGGTTCACCGCCGATGAGGCGCAGAGTTACGGCCTGGTCGACAAGGTCATCGTCCGTCGCGGTCAGATCCAATAGGTCGGGTCGAGCACCGCTGCCGTCGGCGGCTGCCGTTCGCGCCCCTGCTCGCTCATCCCGCCGTGGTGGTCGTCGCGCCCTTGGTGCCCTTGACATCCCTGGTCGTGGTCGTCGACTCCGACAGCAGCGTGGTCGGGACCGTCGGAGTCCCGATCTGGACGTTGCACAGTCGCAGGGTGTAGTCGGCGGCGGCGTTCGCTGACTGCTGCGCGCCACGGATCGTGTCGGCGGCGCGCTGCGTCGAGCCCTGGTCGGCGGGGTCGACCGTTGCCGCCGTCTGGTAGGCGATGGTCAGCTCGTCCCACTCCTTCTCGACCGCCAGGGGCGCCACCTTCGACATCGACGAATAGAGCGCCACGGCCTTCGACACGTCAGCGGGCGTGGCGATGCTGGGCGCGTTCAGATCGGCGAGGTGACGGCTGACCGTCGAGCAGTACTTCGAATCGGTGCGGCCGCTCCCGGAACGCCCGCATCCGGCGATCATCAGCGCTCCGGCGAGGAGCCCGATCGGGAGCAGACGCCGCACGGGCAGAGCTTGGCAGACGACTCGCCGTCCCCGGGCTCATCGTCGGCGCGCGTTCATGCCTTGGCGCTGGTCGGGATCGTCGTGGTCGCCCCGATCCGAGGTCGTGATCGCGTGCACAACGGTTCGATCTGCCACGTCGCGTTACTGTCGCGCACCCCCTTGGTAGGTTGAGGTGAACGTCGAGGGGCCGGCCGTCCCTGCCAACTGCACCGTGGCGCATCAGCGCCCTGTCGTTGGAGGTTGCATGGTTGCCACCGTCCGTTCCGCCACCCTGCTCGGCGTCCAGGGCCACGCGGTGATCGTCGAGGTCTACGTCTCCCAGGGTCTGCCGAGCTTCCAGATCGTCGGCCTTCCGGACGAGGCGTGCAGGGAGTCGCGTGACCGCGTCCGTGCTGCTGTGATGTCGAGCGGGCTGCGCTGGCCGTCGAAGCGGGTCACCGTCAACCTCGCGCCATCCACCCAGCGCAAGGGCGGCTCGGGCCTTGACCTGGCGATCGCCGTCGCGTTCCTGGTCGCCGACGGGCAGCTCGCCCCAGAGCAGGTCGCAGGCTTGGGGTTGCTCGGGGAGCTCGGGCTGGACGGGTCGTTGAGAGCCGTGCCCGGGATCGCGCCGATGGTCGCGGCCATGGCAGACGTGCGGTCGGTCGTGCCGATCGGTTCGTATCGCGAGGCCCATGCTGTCGGCGGCGAGGGGGTGCTGGTCGCGTCGAACCTCGCGGAGCTGGTCGCTGCGCTGCAGCAGCACTGTCCGTGGCCGGAACCGCCCGATCACGTCGACGCGGACGATCCACCGCCCCCGCCGGACCTGGCCGATGTCCGCGGTCAGCAGAGCGCGCGGTGGGCGCTCGAGATCGCGGCAGCTGGCGGCCACAACCTGCTGTTCGTGGGGCCGCCGGGTTCTGGCAAGACGATGCTCGCGCAACGGCTGCCGGGGCTGCTGCCGGCGCTGAGCCAGGCGGTCGCGTTGGAGGCGACGATGGTCCACTCCGCGGCGGGCGTCCGCCTCCCGCCAACGGGCATCATCCGCCGGCCGCCGTTCAGAGCACCGCACCACTCCAGCTCGATGGTCAGTCTGGTCGGAGGCGGCACGGCCAGCCTGCGCCCCGGCGAGATCTCGCTCGCCCACGGTGGGGTGCTGTTCATGGACGAGCTGGGCGAGTTCTCGCCACACGTGCTCGACGGCCTGCGCCAGCCGCTGGAGGACGGTGTCATCCGCATCGCCAGGGCGCGTGTCAGCGCCAGCCTGCCGGCACGGTTCCTGCTCGTCGCGGCCACGAACCCGTGCCCGTGCGGCGGTGGCCCACCGGGTGCGTGCCAGTGCGCGGATGCGGCGCGACTGCGCTACCTGCGCCGGCTGTCGGGTCCGTTGCTCGACCGGTTCGACCTACGCGTCGGTGTCCACCGTCCGGCCATCGACGACCTGCTCGCGGGCGGTGGAGGCGAGACCAGCGCGGTCGTTGCCGCGCGAGTCGCCGTCGCCCGGCAGCGTGCCGCAGACCGCGCTGGCATCACCAACGCCGAGATCCCGGCCGCCCACCTCGACCTGTTCGCGCCGCTCACCGCCGCCGGCAAGGACCTGCTGCGTGGTGAGCTGGAGTGCGATCGCCTCACCGGGCGTGGCTACCACCGCATCCGCCGCGTCGCACGCACGATCGCCGACCTCGAGGGCGACGTCGAGCTCGTCGACGAACGCCACGTCGCCACCGCCCTCCAGCTGCGCGTGCAGCTCAGCGTGTCGTTGCGCGAGCGTGCCGCATGAGTGGCTCCGGGCACTCGCACGCTCCGTCCGCGACGGTCGTCGACGTCGCCGCCCACGAGCGGGCGTGTGCGGCTGCGTTGACCAACTTTCCGGCGATGTCCATGCGCCGTCTGACGGCGATGTTGCGCGGCCGGGCGCCGAGCGCGGCGTACGCGATCGCCGCGGGTGAGCTCGCGCCGGTCGGCATCGCCGCCAAGGTGCTCGCCGACGTCGACGTCCGCACCCGTTGGCGCCACCACGCCGCCACGAGCTCGTTGGCGCAGGCCCTCGAGCGGTGTTGCGCTGCCGGCGTCCATGTCGCCTACCTCGGCAGCCCGGACTACCCCGAGCTGCTCGCCACAGATCGCGAACCACCGCCCGTCCTGTTCAGCCGTGGCGACCTCGGCCTGCTCGCCCGCGGTCGGCGCGTCGCCATCGTCGGCACTCGCAACGCCACCGCCGCGGGCAGGGAGGCCGCGTCACGGCTCGGTGCCGGCCTCGTCGCT
>JBBQTN010000010.1:0-49235 GCA_038213195.1 Acidimicrobiales bacterium
TCAGGTGGAGCAGCTCGTCGAGCTCGTCGGGGGTGGACGCCCGCGGTTTGCGTGCCCGTTCCGTGAGCCACTGCAGCCGATGCCACGTGTCCTGGTGCGCGACCACGAACGCATCGATGTCCACTGCCTCCGTAGGGTAACCAGCTGATGCCGGCGGCGACTGCGAGCCCGGGATCGTCGCTCGGCGGACCGTTGCAGCTCGCCGAGGTGGAGGGGATCGTCACCCCGGAGGCCGTGGTGCTCGAGCTGGAGACCGCAGGGCTCGCATCGCGGGTGTTCGCCGGGCTGCTCGACGTGACCATCCAGGCCGGTCTGCTGCTCTTCGTGCTGCTGGTGCTCGCCGCGGCTGCGCAGGGGCTCGACGACTCGACGCGGGGGACGTTGAGCATCGTCGCCCTCGCCGCCGTCCTGATGGGCTACCCGGTGCTGTCCGAGGTGGTGATGCGCGGCCGCACCGTCGGCAAGCGCGCCTTCGGGCTACGTGCCGTGACGCTCGAAGGGGCACCGATCCGGTTCCGCCACGCCGCGCTGCGGATGATGGGTGGGCTGGTCGACCGCCTGCTGCCGCCCGGGGGGATCACCGGAATGCTGTTCGTGCTCGGCACGCGGCGCCACCAGCGCGTCGGCGATCTGCTGGCCGGCACCGTGGTGATCCGCGACCCGAGGCGCACCGCGTTGCCGACGGCCGTCTGGTTCCCGGTGCCGTGGGGACTCGACGGGTTCGCGGCGACGATCGACCCGACGGCGATGACCGACGACCAGTACACGCTCGTGCGCGCGTTCCTGCTGCGCGGCCGGCAGCTGACCAACGCGGCACGCCAGGCGCTGGGCGCCGACCTGGCGCGCCGGGTCGCAGACGTCGTCGGCCGCCGGTGCCCGGACGGCGTCCATCCCGAGGCGTACCTGCTGTGCGTGATCGCGCGCTACCAGCGGCGCACCTTCCCGCAGTACCAGCCGAGCCCCGGTGCGCCGGGCCCGTAGCCTGCACGCGTGAGCGGCTACACGTACCTCGACCACGCGGCGACGACGCCGATGCGCGAGGAGGCGGTCGCGGCGATGCTGCCGTTCCTCACCGAGCGTTTCGCCAACCCGTCGGGCTCGCACCGCTTCGCCCGCGAGGCGCGACGCGCGGTCGACGAGGCTCGCGACGTCGTCGCCGAAGCGGTCGGCTGCCGGCCCGGCGAGGTGGTGTTCACCGGAAGTGGCACCGAGGCCGACAACACGGCGGTGTTCGGCGTGCTCGACCGCCGCGGTGGCGTGGCGGTGTGCAGCGCCGTCGAGCACCACGCGGTCCTCGCGGCCGTGCATGCCCGCGAGGGACGCATCGCTGGGGTCGACAGCACCGGCCACGTCGACCTCGCCGACCTCGCTGCTGTGCTCGACCGTCCCGCGGACGCTCCGGTCTCGCTCGTCAGCGTGATGGCCGTGAACAACGAGGTCGGCACGGTCACCGACATGGCGGCGGTCGCCGAGGTGGTGCGCCGGCATGCGCCGGGTGCCGCGCTGCACACGGACGCGGTGCAGGCGGCGTGCTGGCTCGACCTGCGCGAGGTGATGGCGCAGGTCGACCTGCTCTCGCTGTCGGCGCACAAGTTCGGCGGCCCGAAGGGCGTCGGAGTCCTCGTCATCCGTGCAGGCGCTTCCGTCGCGCCGCTGCTCGTCGGCGGCGGTCAGGAGCGCGAGCTGCGCAGCGGCACGCACAACGTCGCCGGGATCGTCGCGATGGCCGAGGCGTTGCGGCTGACCGTCGAGCAGCGCGATGACGAGCGGGTGCGCATCGGGGCGTTGCGCGACCGGTTGGTGGACGGGATCGTCGCCGGGCTGGCGGACGTGGTCGAGACGGTGCCACGACAGCGCAAGGTCGCCGGCTCCGCACACATCTGCATCGCCGGGATCGAGAACGAGGCGTTGCTGTACCTGCTCGACGAGGCCGGTGTCTGCGCCACCGCAGCGTCCTCCTGTGCCAGCGGGGCGATGGAGCCGTCGCACGTCCTCGCCGCGATGGGCGTCCCGACCGCGGTCGCCGGGGGCGCGTTGCGCCTCACGCTCGGCCGCACCACGACAGCGGCCGACGTGGAGTGCGGCATCGTCGCAGTAGTCGGCGCGGTGACCCGGTTGCGCTCCCGGGCCGCGGCGCGATGAAGGTGCTCGCCGCCCTCAGCGGCGGCGTCGACTCGTCCGTCGCCGCTGCAGAGCTCGTCGCCGCCGGACACCACGTCGTCGGCGTGACGATGCGGCTGTGGGGCGGTGAGAGCGATACCGGGTGCTGCTCGGTGGCCGACGTCGACGACGCCCGACGCGTCGCGCAGCAACTCGACATCGATCACCTGGTGTTCAACTTCAGCGAGGACTTCGACGAGCACGTGGTCGGTCCGTACGTCGCCGCGCACCGCGACGGCAGCACCCCGAACCCGTGCATCGAGTGCAACCGGCACCTCAAGTTCCACCGGCTCAGCGAGCGCGCCGACCTGCTCGGCTTCGACGCGATCGCGACGGGCCACCACGCGCGCATCGCGACCGTCGGCGCGCACCGCTACGTGCGGCGCGGTGCGGACGAGGCCAAGGACCAGAGCTACGTCGTGCACATGCTCGGCCAGCGCGACCTGGCGCGCACGCTGTTCCCGGTCGGGTCGATGACCAAGGCGGAGGTGCGCGCCCGCGCCGCCGCACTCGGCCTGCGCACGGCAGGCAAGCCCGACAGCCAGGACGTGTGCTTCATCACCAACACCGGCGGACGCACTGCGTTCCTCGGTTCGCGCATCGCGTTCCACCGTGCCGAGGTGGTCGACACCTCGGGCGCACCGGTCGGTGCGGTCGGCGCGGTCGAGCTGGTGACCCTCGGCCAGCGTCGCGGCGTCGGGCTTCCGGGTGGGGGAGCGAAGCGCTACGTCGTCGACGTCGACCGCGACGCGGCCACCGTGGTCGTCGGGCCGGCGGGCGCGCTCGACCGCGACGCGCAGCGCTTCACCGGCGCGGTGTGGGCGCACGAGCCCGTCACCGGCGACGCGCTCGTGCAGTGCAGCGCGCACGGCGCACCCGCGGCAGCCGAGGTGTCGGGCGACGCGGTGCACTGGCGGATGCGGCAGCGGGTGGTCGCACCCGGGCAGAGCATGGTGTTCTACGACCCCACCAACACCTACGTGCTCGGCGGAGCGATCGCCGGCTGACCGCCGCGCAGTTGACCCCTCGGTGGCCGCCCCCGATGGTTCGTGGCCTCGGCGGCGGTTCCGGTCGCACCCAGATCCATACGCAACGTTCCGGTCGCGACCGGATGGGGCGACCTGCGGCCTCGACCCTGCAGTTGACGAGTGCGTCAGGTCACCGGCATGTTCCGCGCCTTGGCTTCGGCCAGGGCGCGACCGGGTCGCGTCGGTGCGACGAGGAACGACCGGGCGTGGATCGCGCGGCCGATGGCGTCGGTGCGAGTCCCGGCGAAGGCGACCTTCACGGTGTCGCTGACGGCGATGTCGATCGCATGGCCCGCCGCGGGACCCGTGAGGTCCGCCGAGCGCGTGTCGGCGAGCGCCAGCCCCAGCCGGGCGAGCTGGGCGCGTTGCACCAGCAGCGTCTCGGCGAGCACGAGGTGGTCGTGGAGCACGACGCCGGCGGGCACGATCACCAGCCAACGGCGCGACAGCCGGTGGCAGCGCAGGCCGAGCGGCCATGCCGACGCCACGGCGAGGAGCGTCGACAGACCGCCGAGCACCCACCGCTGCGCGGCGAGCAACACCGCCCCGCCGACGAGCGCCGCCGCCCACAGCGTCCAGGCGACGACCACGGGCAGCAGGTAGGCGACAGGTGGGCGCAGCGGGTAGCGCCGTTCGTCGCCGTACGCCGAGGCCTGGGCGAACGCCTCGCCGACGTCACCGCCGCCGATCACGAGCGCGTTCACCGCGGCCACCCCCAGGAAGGCCACCCCACGGGCAGGACCGGCTCCGGCGACCAGCGCGACGACGGCGGCCGCGACAGCGAGTGGCGCGGCCATCCGCACGACCGTCAAGCTGACGCTCGATGGCACGACGAGTGCGGCGAGCGTCGCGCCGAACACGACGAGACCCTCCACCTCCACCACGACAGCGGCCGCCCCGGCCCGCCCGCGCAGCGCTTCGGCCGCCGCCAACCACGCCGTCAAACCGACGAGCAGCCACAGCGCGCGGCAGGCGAACACCGCTGCGCGCGCTCTCATCGAGACGGCCGCGCCGGAGACGGATGCGAGTTCTTCGAATCCGTCAGCACCACGTCAACGTACCTTCTTCATCGGATCCCGCTTCGTAGGGTGCGCGGTCCGCATGACAGCATGGTCGAGCGATCACAGGAGGGAGACAACGTGCATCGTGTGCAGCTGCCAAGCGGCATTGCCACCGGCATCGGCAGTCTTCCGCATCGCGATGCCGCAGAGGCTGCCGCGTTCAGCCTCGCCGCACTCAAGCTGCCGGCGATCCCGACGCTCCCCAGGCGGTCACCGGCCGAGGGCATGATCGTCCAGGCGATGGTCGGCGTCAGGGGGATCACGGTCGGCCAGTACGGCAGCATCGCCGTCGACGTCCACCGCATCGATCCGATGGCCGACGTGCGCACCGATCTCAACCACGACGCGTTCGGGGGGTTCCGTGCCTTCCTCCAGGCGGCGCAGGGTCGCAACGCGCCCGTCAAGTGGCAGTTCGTCGGACCCGTCACGCTCGGGCTGGCGATGCTGCGCGCCGGCGTGCCGCTGCACAGCGCGTTCGAGGCCGCTGTGCGCGCGGTCCGTGGTCACGTGCAGCACCTGCTCGACGAGGTGGCCGTCGCGCTACCGGGCTGCCAGCAGATCGTGTTCATCGACGAGCCGTCGCTCGGCGAGTTGATGCACCCCGGGTTCCCGATCGCGCCGGACACTGCGATCGATCTGGTCTCGGGAGCGCTCGCCGCGATCGAACCATCTGCGGTCGCCGGTCTGCACGTCTGCGCAGAGGCCGACATCGCGTCGCTGCTCGCGTCCGGTCCCGGCGTGCTCTCGGTCCCCGTGCACCCGTCGTTGGCGGACTCCGCCGGCTACCTGATCCGGTTCCTGGAGGCGGGCGGCTGGATCGCCTGGGGCGTGGTGCCAACGCATGGTCCGATCGTGACCTCGGTGGAGCGGCCCTGGCGACAGCTCAGCGAGCTGTGGTGCCGGCTCGTCGACCAGGGTGCCGATCCGTCGCAGTTGCGACAGCAGGCGCTCGTCACGCCGCAGTGTGGCCTCGCATTGCACAGCCCCGCCGTGGCCGAACGGATCCATCGACTCACCGCTGAGATCGGCCGCCGGGTCAGTGACCAGGCCGTCGCGACGCAGTTCGTGCTCGGCGCCTGACCGCCAGTTCCGGCGTGAGGCCGGGCTCTGCGGTCGCGGCGACGTGTCTGCCCGACCACCGGTGCTGCGTTGCGCAGGCTCATCGGGTCGGGGCGACGTGTCTGCCTAGGATCTCGCCCATGTCCGACTTCGGCGATCCCACGGCGCCTCGCCCACCGACGGCGCCCCCGCCGCCGCCCGGTCCCTTCCCGCCGCGTCAACCGCCCCCTCCGCCGCCGCCTCCTGTCCAGTTCGGCGGGCCGCCGCGGTCCGATGCGGTGCCGCCACCGCCCGCCCCGTCGGCGATCGCCGATGCGGGCGCGTGGCCGTACGGCGCGCCGGGCACACCGTCGCCGTACGGCCCGCGCAGCGCCTTCGGGCAACAGCAGTACGCGACCATGCGCATGCCACGGCCGAAGGTCACCGTCGGCGCGATCCTCATGCTCGGCGGCGGCGCCGTGGTCGCGCTCGGCTCGTTCGTCACCTGGTTCTCCTTGGACGGCACCGATTACACAGGCTTCGGCAGCAACGGCACCGACAACGTCAGGGACGGGCCCGTCTTCCTCACCTTCGGAGTGATGCTGGCGGCCTTCGGGATCGCGCTGCTTTCGGCGAAGAGGGTCCTGGCCGTGGCGATCATCGGGATCGTCGCCGCGGCGTTGACCGCGTTGTTCGCGCTCGCCGACCTCGGCAACGTGTCAGACCTGAAGAAGCAGGTGGACGGGATCAGGTTCAGCATCGGTCCCGGCCTGTACCTGTGCGTGGTCGGCGGGCTCGTCGCGCTCGCCGGGTCGATCGTCGCCACTGCGACACGGCGGCGATGACCGACGCCGATGGGATCGCGCGCGTCGGCGAGCTGCGCCGGCTGATCGAGTACCACAACCAGCGGTACTACGCCGACGATGCGCCGGAGATCAGCGACGCCGACTACGACGCACTGCTGCGCGAACTGCGCGCGTTGGAGGAAGCTCACCCCGACCTTGTCACCGCCGATTCGCCGACCCAGGCCGTCGCCACCGGCGTGCTGAACACGGCCTTCGCCCCTGTCGTGCACCGCGTCGCGATGACCAGCCTCGACAACTCGATGGACTTCGCAGAGCTCACCGCGTGGGGCGACCGCGTCGCCCGCGGGCTCGGCACGGCCGCCGCGAGGTTCGTGTGCGAGCTGAAGATCGACGGCCTGGCGATGAGCCTGCGCTACGAGCGCGGACGGTACGTGCAGGCCGCGACGCGCGGTGACGGCCGGGTCGGCGAGGACGTCACCGCCAACGTCGCGACGATCGGCGCGATCCCGCCTCGGTTGGGCAAGGGCGCGCCCGAGGTGCTCGAGGTGCGCGGCGAGGTGTACATGCCGATCACCAGCTTCGAGGCGCTCAACGCGCGGGCGGAGGCGCTCGGCCAGCCACGTTTCGCCAACCCGCGCAACGCCGGCGCCGGCAGCCTGCGCCAGAAGAACCCGGCGGTCACCGCCGAACGTGAGCTGAGCTTCTGGAGCTACCAGCTGGGCGAGGTGATCGGCGGGCCGGCCTTCACCAGCCACCACGAGACGCTCGAGTTCCTCGCAGGCCTCGGCTTCCCGGTGAACCCGCAGATCCGGCAGGTGGCCGACCTCGACGCCGTGTACGCGTACTGCGGCCACTGGCAGGAGCACCGTCACGACCTCGGCTACGAGATCGACGGCGTGGTCGTCAAGGTCGACGATCTCGCCCAGCGCGAGCTGCTCGGGTTCACGTCGCGGGCACCGCGATGGGCGATCGCGTTCAAGTTCCCGCCGGAGGAGCGCACGACGCTGCTGCGCCACATCCAGATCTCCGTCGGTCGCACGGGACGCACCACGCCGTTCGCCGTGCTCGAGCCGGTGTTCGTCGGGGGCAGCACCGTGCAGATGGCGACGCTGCACAACGAGGATCAGGTGCGCGCCAAGGACGTCAGGCCCGGCGACACCGTGATCGTGCGCAAGGCGGGCGACGTGATCCCCGAGGTCGTCGCGCCGGTGCTTTCGCTGCGCCCGAAGGACAGCGAGCCGTGGCAGTTCCCGAAGCTGTGCCCGTGCCCGCTCAAGTCGGAGCTCGTCCGCCTCCCCGGCGAGGCCGACACCCGTTGCGTCGAGGTCGTGTGCCCGTTCCAACGCGACCAGCGGATCATCTACTTCGCGTCACGCGGCGCGATGGACATCGAAGGCCTCGGGGAGCGGACGGTGTTCCAGCTCAGCGACGCCGGACTCGTCGAGGATCCGGCCGACATCTACGCGCTCACTGCCGAGCAGCTGCTGGGCCTGGAGGGCTTCGCCAGGATCAGCGCCGAGAAGCTGCTGGCGTCGATCGCCGGGTCGAAGGACCGGCCGTTGCCACGACTGCTCACGGCCCTCGGGGTGAAGGGCCTCGGACCTGCGGCGAGCGACGCGCTGAGCCGCAAGTTCGGCTCGCTCGACGCGATCCTGGCGGCGAACGAGGCGGCACTGGCCACGACCGACGGTGTGGGCCCGACGATCGCCGCGTCGATCGTGCGCTGGTACGCGCTCGAGGCCAACCGACGCTTCGTGGACAAGCTGCGCGCCGCCGGCGTCGACTTCGGCCGTGTCGAGGTCAGCCACGTCTCGCCCACGCTGGCCGGCCGCGCCGTCGTGGTCACGGGCGCCCTGTCGAAGTACACGCGCGAGGAAGCCGAGTTGGCGATCAAGGATCGTGGCGGCAAGAGCCCGGGCAGCGTGAGCGCGAGGACCTACGCGGTCGTCGTGGGTGACGACCCGGGCGCGGGCAAGCTGACCAAGGCGACCTCGCTCGGCGTACCGATCCTCGACGAGGAAGGGTTCGAGCAGCTGCTCGCGACCGGCGACCTGCCCGCGCCCACCGCCGACCCGGCTACCGACCCGGCTATCGGCCCGGCAGGGGGTTGAGCGGGGCCGCTTCGACGGGTCAGTTGCGCCGGCTGGCGCAGTCGTCGGAGCAGGACTCGTCGTCGTCGGTGAAGAAGTCGTCGCCGAACGAACCGAAGTACGACCAGAACGCGGTCAGGCGCGAGCTGTTGTTGCGCGCCGTGGTGAGGCGATGCAATGTCGAGCTCAATCCGGTCATGATCGCTACGGTGCCACCGCGGGGTCCCCGTTCCACAATCGAAGCGGCGAATGGGCCGAACGGACCAGCGGCCGCGGCGCCGGCCCCTTGTCGTTCGGACGGTGCGTGCTGGCATCGCCGACGGGAGTGGTTGACAGACTGCCCCGGTGACGGTTGTCAGGGCGATCCTGCTGGTCCTGGCCGGCGTCGGCGGAGGGTTGACCGGCAGCGTCGCCGGCCTGGCCTCGATCGTCAGCTATCCGGTGCTGCTCGCGACCGGGCTCTCGCCGATCAGCGCCAATGTCACCAACACCGTCGCGCTCGTGTGCAGCACCACAGGTTCCGTGCTCGGCTCACGCCCCGAGTTGCGCGGGCAACGAGTCCGCATCCGCCGGCTGGCGGCGGCCGGCCTGCTCGGAGGCGCAGTCGGCGGCACACTGCTGCTGGTGACCCCCGCCGGCTCGTTCGAGCGGGTCGTGCCGTGGCTGATCGCACTGGGTTCTGTGGCGATGCTGTTGCGCGGGCGGCTGGTGGACGAGGCGGTCGACGCCGGCGAGCACCGCGTCGGTGCTGGGCTGTTCGCCGCGGTCGCGGTGGTCGGCGTGTACGGAGGCTACTTCGGGGCCGGCGCCGGGGTGATGCTGCTCGCCCTGCTGCTCCACGCCGTGGGCGACACACTGCCGCGTTCGAACGCGGTGAAGAACGTCGTGCTTGGCGTCGCCAACGCCGTTGCCGCCGTCACGTTCGCCGTGTTCGGCGACGTGCGCTGGACCTACGTCCTCCCGCTCGGTGCCGGGCTGCTGATCGGCGGCAGCCTCGGACCGATCGTCGTCCGCAGGGCCCCTGTGGGTCCGCTGCGCACGGTCATCGCCATTGCCGGCCTCGGCCTGGCGGTGAAGCTGGGCATCGACGCATACACGTGAGACGCCGCGGCCGGCGCGCCGTCACGCGCTCTGGCGGAACGTCTGGCGGTACGCCTGCGGGGAGACGCCGGCCCGGCGCACGAAGTGCTCGCGCAGCGCAGAAGCCGTGGAGAACCCGCACGACTCGGCGATCTGCTCGACGGACATGTCCGTCGTCTCGAGCATCCGCTGCGCGTGGATCACCCGCTGTGCGAGCAGCCACTGCAGCGGGGTCGTGCCGGTGGCGGCCCGGAACCGTCGCGCGTACGTGCGCGGTGACTGCTGGGCGCGCCGCGCCAGGGTCTCGACGGTGTGGTCGACGTCGAGGTGCTCCGTCGCCCACGTCAGCGTCGCCGCGAGCGTCTCGTCGCCGCAGCTGGTGATCATCGGCGATTCCACGTACTGCGCCTGACCGCCCTCGCGGTGGGGCGGGCTGATCATCCGCCGGGCCACGATGTTGGCCACCTCCGCACCGTGGTCGGCGCGGACCAGGTGCAGGCACAGGTCGATCGCCGCCGCGGTCCCCGCCGACGTCCACACGGTGCCGTCCTGCACGTACAGCACCGCGGCGTGCAGCTCCACGTCGGGGTAGAGGCGGGCGAGGTCGTCGGTGTACATCCAGTGCGTGGTCGCGCAGCGCCCGTCGAGCAGGCCGGCAGCGGCGAGCACGAACGCACCGGAGCAGAACGAGACGATCCGGGCCCCACGGCGGTGGGCACGGCGTAGCTCGTCGAGCACGTGCTCGTCCGGACGGGAGTCGCGGGGCAGCCCCCATCCCGGCACGACGATCGTGTCGGCGCGGCGCAACGTCGACATCGGTGCCGTCGCGCTCAGCTGGAAGCCGAACGGGGTGGTCAGCGGATCTCTCGAACCGGCGACGAGTCGAACGTCGTAGCGCGGCACGCCCATGTCGGTCCTGTCGGTGCCGAACACCTCGAACGGCACGGCGAGCTCGAACATCGTCGCGGGGCTGAACGCGAGCACTGCGACGAGGTGGGTCCGCTGGGCTGATGTGGTCATGGCAGGAACCTAGCTGACGGTGACATTCCAGACAATGGCAGGAAATCGACGACGATCGTCATTCCTGCCACTTGCGATGCGATCGGCCCTGGCGCACAGTGGATCCACGAGACCTCGCCCGATAGGGAGGGGACGAAGGAGACGGCGATGTTCGACGTGTACTGCAGTGGCCACGGTGCCCGGATGCTGATGGGGATGGACTCGGTCCGCGCGTTGCGCAACACCGCGCACGGACCGGAGATCGAGTGGCGCTGCTCGTGCGGCACCACCGGCGTCTGGCAGGCACGGCACCCTGCTCGCGGCACCGAGAGGGCGTACAGCTCGTACTGATCCTGCAGCGTCGACGAGTGTCGCTGTCCGGGGCTCAGTCGACGTTGAACGACCACAGGAAGGACCGCGACGCAGGCCCCCGCCCCTCGATCAGCTTCCAGTAGATCACGTCGACCCTGTGCGTCCCGGTGACCAGCGATTGGATCGGGGCGCCCTTCACCGGCTGGAACGTCAAGGTCGCGTTGCCCTCCTCGTACACGGTGGTCAACGGCGTGGCGATCTGCTGCCCGAATGGCACCGACGCCTGCAGGTCCTCCTGGGTGACGGTCTTCAACTCCAGCCCGTCGACCACGAGCACGCCCGTGTACCCGGCCTGGAGGTCGACGAAGATCCGCGACTGGTTCGGCACAGTGCTCGCGTTCGGCACCGGCTCCACGTTCTGGATCTGTGTGGGGAGGTTCTCCGCGGCGCGTCCGGTGATGCCGCGCATGACGCCGAGCGCGACGAGCACGAGCCCGGCGGCGATGACCAGGCTGCACACGAGCAGCCTGGTCTGGAGCGGGCGACGTCGGCGGTGCACCCCGCCATTCTCCCGCGACGAGCCGCCGATCCCACCCGCGCGGCGCCCGGCGACGATGCTCCGGTAACTTCGGGGTCTCCATGGTGGCCACGGAGCAGCACTTCAGCGGGAGGACCGTCGCCGGTCGCTATCGGCTCGGACCGCGGCGCGGCTCGGGCATCGACGCTGCGGTGTTCGACGCGTTCGATGAACGCGTGCAACTCGTCGTCTCGCTGCAGGTGGTCCACCCCGACATCTCCACCGGGACGGATTTCAGCGGATCGTTCCGAACGACGATGGAGACGGCGGCCGCGTTGGAGCATCCCAACGTCGCCAGGATCCTCGACTTCGGGTCCGACGACTGGAACGGCCGGGAGACGTTCTTCGTCGCTGTCGAACACCTCGGCGGCGGCAGCCTGCGCGACGTGCTCGACCGCGGTCGGACGCTGACGCCGTCGCAGACGTTGTCGATCGGCCTCGACGCGCTGCGTGCGCTCGAGATCGTCCACCGTGCCGGGTTGATCCACGGCGACGTCCGCCCGTCGACGATCGTGTTCGGCGAGGACCGCCAGCTCAAGCTGATCGACGTCGGGCTCGGGCAGTTGCTGGCGCGGATGCTGTGGTCGGACGTCGTGCACGTCAGCAACGAGCGGGCGATGTACGCCGCGCCGGAGGTCGCGTCCCGCCAACCCGCCGTCGCGAAGAGCGACGTCTACTCGCTGTGCCTGACGATGCTCGAGTGCGTCACCGGCCACGTGCCGTTCGTCGGCGACTCCACGGTGGCCACACTGTCGAACCGGATCGGCAGGCTGCTGCCCGTCTCGGCGGACCTCGGCGCGCTGGCATCGGTGCTCGAGCGGGCCGGTCGCCCCGAGCCGGAGGGCCGGTTCTCCGTCGCCGAGTTCGGCCAGGCGCTCGTGCGCACCGCGCCGAAGCTGCCGCGGCCGGTGCCGATTGCGGTCCTCGGGCTCGGCCTGTTCGACCGCGACGCGACCCGCCCGACTGCCAAACCGGCGCAGGCGACCGGAGACGGGTCGTCGCATGGCGACGAGCCGCCGGCGCGATCGGCGGTCGCCGCCGATCTCGGCGACGAACCCGTGAGCGCCGATTCGATCCTCGCCGCAACGGCGGCGGTCGGCGCTGCGGTCGCGGCCGACGACGCCGCGCCGGCCGGCGAGGCCGCCGATGGCGACGCTCCCCCTGTCGCGTCGGAGCCGGCGACGGATGCGCTGGCGTGGGCGACCACGCTGCCCAGCGGGGAGGCCCACCCGCTCCCGCCCCCCGGCTCCGCAGCGCCGGCCGCGCACGATCCAGGAGACGACCTGCCGGCGACCGAGGCGATCCCGATGGTCGAGTCGCCGCGCACGGAGGTCCTCCCTGTCACCGCCCGCCGCGATCCCGGACCGACGCGGATGATCCCCGAGATCGTGTCCGAGCCCACGGCGGTGATGCCGGCTGTGGCCGCAGCACGTTCGCGCCCACAGCAGCCCTCGGCCGTCACCCTGTACGACGAGGACCGGCCGCCGACCGGGCGCCGGCACAGCAGGTGGTGGTGGTTCATCCCGATCCTGCTCGTGCTCGCCGCAGCGGGCGGAACGGTCGCGTACTACTACGTCAACCGCCCCGTGTCGCACAAGGTCCCGTCGCTCGCGGGGCTCAGTCAGGGAGCTGCGCTGAACCAGGTCGCAGGACTCGGCTGGACCACAGCCACCCCGCAGGAGGCCAGCGAGACCGTCGCCATCGGACAGGTGATCCGCACCGATCCCGTCGCCGGCACGCGGTTGAAGGAGGGCAAGACCGTGACGATCGTCATCAGCACAGGGCCTGCGCCACGCCCGCTACCGGAGCTGAAGGGCCTCACCCTCGACGCGGCCACCACGAAGCTGACGGGCTTGGGGTTGAAGATCGAACAGGGCGACGCGGTGTTCGACGACACGGCGCCGTCGGGGTCCGTCGTGTCGTGGGTCGTGCCGGACCAGCCGAACCTCGTCGCCGGCAACACCGTCACGCCAGGTGTCACCGTGCGGGTGCAGCTGTCGAAGGGTGCCGCACCGCGCCTGCCGGAGCTGAAGGGCCTCGCCCTCGACGCCGCGACCCAGGCATTGACCGCCCAGCAGCTGCAGATCGCCCAGGGTGCGCCCGCGTTCGACGAGACGGTCCCCGCCGGCCAGGTGCTGTCGTGGGCCGTTCCGGGTCACCCGCAGCTCGTCGCCGGTTCGGTCGTCGACCCGGGAGTGGTCGTCCAGGTCGTGCTGTCGGCGGGACCTGCGCCACGGGCCGTGCCGGCGCTCGCCGGGAAGTCGGCGGCAGACGCGCAGGCCGCCGTCGAGTCCCTCGGGCTGGTCTTCGCCCGGTTGCCCGACGAGTTCAGCCCCACGGTCGCGGCGGGCGCCGTCACCCGCCAGGACCCGGCAGCGAACACCCAGCTGCCACGCGGCGGGACCGTCAGCGTGGTGGTCTCCAAGGGACCTGACGTCGTCGCGGTGCCGAACATCGCCAACCAGGCGCTGCAACCGGCGCAGGATGCGTTGTCCGCAGCGGGCCTCGCCGTTGGGATCGTCACCGGCAACCCGGCGGGGGTGATCACGGCGATGTCCGTCGGCGGCACTCCCGTGGCGGCCGGTCAGCTGTTGCCGCGGGGCACTCCCGTCGACCTCACCCTCACCTGAGTTCATCCGTGGAAGGGTCGCTGGGTAACGTGCGGGCGCACAAGGAGGTGTGTCCATGGGGTCCTTGGACGGACGAGTCGCCATCATCACGGGAGCAGGGCGCGGGATCGGCCGTGAACACGCGCTGTTCTTCGCCGCGGAGGGGGCCAGGATCGTCGTCAACGACCTCGGCGGGGCCAACGACGGCTCCGGCTCCGACCAGACCCCTGCCCAGCAGGTGGTCGCGGAGGTCCAGGCGATGGGCGGCGAGGCGGTCGCCAACGCGGACAACGTCGCCGACTGGCAGGGCGCGCAGAACCTGATCAACACCGCGATCAGCACCTTCGGCGACCTCGACATCCTCGTCAACAACGCCGGGATCCTGCGCGACCGGGTCATCGTCAACATGACCGAACAGGAGTGGGACGCGGTGATCGCGGTCCACCTCAAGGGTCACTTCGCTCCGACCAGGTGGGCTGCGGCCTACTGGCGCGAGCAGCACAAGGCGGGCGTCGACAAGCCGCGCAACGTGGTGCACACCTCGAGCACCTCCGGGCTGTTCTCCAATCCGGGCCAGGCCAACTACGGGGCGGCGAAGACGGGCATCGCCACGTTCAGCCAGATCGCCGCGAAGGAGCTGGTCCGCTACAACGTCAAGAGCAACTGCATCGCCCCGGGGGCGCGGACCCGGCTGACGCTGGCCACGCCCGGTCTCGAGGACATCATGGCGCCGAAGGAGGGCGCGTTCGACCAGTGGGATCCTGCCAACATCTCGCCGCTCGTCGCCTACCTCGCCAGCGCCGACTGCGTGTTCAGCGGGGAGACGTTCCTCGTCCAGGGCGGCAACGTGACGTTGATCGACAGCTGGACACGCGGTCCGCAGGTCGAGCAGGACGCGAAGTGGACGGTCCCCGAGCTGACCAAGGCGCTCGCCCCGCTGTTGCGCTGACCGGTCGCGACGTCACGCCGCCACGTCGACCGGACGACGTCCCGCAGCGGACATCACGGGACGAGGGGCTCACCGTCGCGGGCGGTGATGCCCTGGATCTCCTTGGCGATCTCCTTGGCGGACTCGTCCTGAGGCATCGACGTCTGCATCGCCATCATCTTCATCATGTCGCCCTGGACCTTGATCCTGCCTGACATGAACGCCTGCATCCCCGCCGCCTGGTCGAGGTCGACGAACAGCTTGAGCGCGGTGTCGTAGTCGGTCGTCAGGGTCAGGTCGGGTTCGTCGAGCTCGCCGAGCTCCATCACCACGTCGCCGCTCGACGTGTCGAGGTACGTCTTGACCGTGCCGTCGCCGAACGGTGCGTCGGTGATCACCTGGTTCATCCGGATGCTGGTCGTGACCTTCGCGGACTCGGCGGCGTACTTCTGACGGATCGCCCGCGCGGCGTCCATCCACTCCGGGGTGAGGAACTGGTACGGCATGGCCGACAACGTAGCGTCACCGGCGGCGCGAGCAGGCGCCTCCTGCGATGGCGCGCGGCACCCTCGGCGCCTCGTGCGTGTCGTGAACAACTCGTCAACATGCTTGGTGACGGCGGCTGCGCCGGGTAACGATGTCCCCCTGATGGCCCGCATCCTGGTAACCGAAGAGATCGCAGAAGGAGGCCTCGACCGTCTGCGCGCAGCCGGGCACGAGGTCGACGTGCAGCTCGACCTGTCGCAGCTGCTCACGTCCGTCAAGGGGGCACACGGCCTGATCATCCGCTCCGCCACCCAGGTCACCGCCGAGGTGCTCGACGCGGCCACCGAGCTGATGGTCGTCGGCCGGGCGGGGATCGGCCTCGACAACGTCGACGTCGACGCCGCCACGCGGCGCGGGGTGATGGTCGTCAACGCCCCGCAGAGCAACATCATCTCGGCCGCCGAGCACACGATGGCGCTGCTCCTCGCCCAGGCCCGCAACGTGCCCCAGGCCCATGCGGCACTGATCGCCGGCCGTTGGGAGCGCAGCCGCTGGGAGGGTGTCGAGCTCGCCGACAAGACGCTCGCGGTCGTCGGTCTCGGCCGCATCGGCAAGCTCGTCGCTGACCGCGCCAGGGCGTTCGGGATGCGCGTCATCGCCTACGACCCGTTCGTCGCCGCGGAACGGGCGCGGCAGATGGGCGTCGAGCTGGTCTCGCTCGACCAGGCCGTCGCCGAGGCCGACTTCCTCACCGTGCACCTCCCCAAGAACAAGGAGACGACGGGCCTGATCAACCGCGACCTGCTGCTCAAGGCCAAGCCGTCGTTGCGGGTGATCAACGTCGCCCGCGGCGGGATCGTCGTCGAGCAGGATCTCGCCGACGCGATCACCGACGGTGTCATCGCCGGCGCGGCGATCGACGTGTTCGTCACCGAGCCGACCACCGACTCGCCGCTGTTCCGGCTGGACAGCGTGGTCGTCACCCCGCACCTCGGCGCCTCGACCCGCGAGGCACAGGACAAGGCCGGCGACACGATCGCCGACATGGTCCAGCTCGCGCTGGCCGGCGAGTTCGTGCCGTTCGCGGTCAACGTCGACGCCGCCGAGGCCAACGAGACCCTGCGCCCGTTCCTGCCGCTCGCGGAACGCCTGGGGCGGCTGTTCGCCTCGCTGGTCGGCTGCCCGCAGGTGCTCGAGGTCTGCGCAGAAGGCGACATCGCCGGCTACGACACGCGGATCCTCGCCCTCGCGGCGATCAAGGGTTTCTTCGCCGCGTCGAGCGACGAGACCGTCACCTACGTCAATGCGCCACAGCTGGCCAAGGACCGCGGCGTCGAGGTCCGCGAGACCAGTTCTGCGCTGTCGACCGACTTCGTCAACCTGGTGACGCTGCGCGGCGGCGGTCGCTCGATGTCCGGCACGCTGGTCGGCCGGCGCAGCGAGCAGCGGATCGTGAAGATCGACGAGCACACCTTCGACGTGCCGCCGAGCGAGAACATGCTGATGGTCGAGAACGACGACCGGCCCGGGGTGATCGGGCTGGTCGGCACCCTGCTCGGCGACGCCGGGGTGAACATCGCCGACATGGACGTCGGCCGCGCCGCCGAGTCCGGCACGGCGGTGATGCTGATCGCCCCGACAGCGTTCGTCCCCGACGAGGTGGTCGCGGCGGTGCGCTCCGCCGCCGGGATCATCTCCGTCGACCGGCTGGTCGGATAGTGCCCGCCGGCGTCCGGCGCTGACTCAGCGGCGGGCGAGCTCCCGGATCTCGTCGCGGATCTCGTCGCGGGTGCGCATCGCCACGACCCGGGCGGCGTCGGCGAAGTCGGCGCCCGCGCTCGCGTAGAGCACGTCACGTGACGAGCTGATCACCATCCCCCGGCCGCCGCTGTCGGCGCCGGCGTCGACGGTGGCCTGCAGATCGCCGCCCTGGGCCCCGATGCCGGGCACCAGGATCGGCACGTCGCCTGCCAGCGCGCGCACCTCCTTGAGCTCACCGGGGTAGGTCGCGCCGACCACGAGGCCGCACTCGCCGATCTCGTTCCACTCGTTGGCCACCCTCCTGGCGACGTGCGCGTACAGCGGCGCCCCGTCCGTGGTCAGGCTCTGGAAGTCGCCTCCGCCGGGGTTGGACGTCCTGCACACGACGAACACGCCTCGACCCTCACGGCGCAGGAACGGCTCGACGCTGTCGGTGCCGAGGTACGGGTTGACGGTGACGGCATGTGCGGCATAGCGCTCGAACGCCTCCGCCGCGTACTGCTCGGCGGTCGGGCCGATGTCACCGCGCTTGGCGTCGAGCAGCAGCAGCAGGTGCGGGTAGCGCTCGCGGATGTAGCGGCAGATCCGTTCCAACTGCGGCTCGGCGCGCTGCGCGGCGAAGTAGGCGAACTGCGGCTTGAACGCGCAGACGAGGTCGGCCGTCGCGTCGACGATCTCCTTGCAGAACCGGTACGTCGCGTCTGCTTGGCCACGCACGAGCTGCGGGTACCGGTCGGGATCCGGGTCGAGCCCGACGCAGAGCATCGAGTCCGACGCCGTCCAGGCTCCACGCAGGTGGTCGAACAGACCCATCGCCCGCCGCCGTCACTCCTGCAGCGTGATCGCCGCTGTCGGGCACATGTCGGCAGCCTCGCGGACCTTGTCGTGCAGCTCCGGCGGCGGCTCCTCCTGCAGCACGTAGAGGTACCCGTCGCTGCGCACCTCGAACACCTCCGGGCACACCTGCATGCACGCGCCCGTCGAGGCGCACACGTCGAAATCGACCACGACCTTCATCCTCGTCGGTCTCCTTTCACGGCTCCTCCTGACGGTAGCCGTCTGCGATGGGAAGCTCGGTCATGGCAGGGCTCAGCAGGGCGGTCGCGAACACTGCGATCGCTGCTGCGACGCCGAGGTAGACGAGCAGCCCGGCCGTCAGGCCTGCCCGGTCGGCGAGCACCCCTGCGACCACAGGCACCAACGCGCTGATCGAGCCGAGCGTCCCGACGACGGTGGAGACGGTGGCGGCCCGCCCCGGGACGACCGTCAACGTGCGCAGGTGGACGTCCGTCCAGACGATCGACAGTCCGGCGCCGGCAACAGCCATCCCGACCACGCCCGTGACGAGCGCGGGCAGCGCCACGGCGACGGCCGTGCCGGCGAACAGCACGAGCGGGCCGTAGCGGCGGATGCGTGCCGTGACCCCGAAACGACCGACGACGAGCGATCCGCCGAGGTCGCCGGCCATCACGGCGACGGCGAGGAGCTGGGCGATCCCCTCCGACCGGCCTCCGGCGGCGGCGCGGGCGACGACGAACGCGAGGAACGGTTCGTCGAGCGGGCTGATCAGCATCTCGATGGCGGCCAGGCGCCAGACGTCGCGGCGCTTCGCGACCGTGACCGCGTCGGCGATGATCTCGCGCATCGTCGTTCGTGCATCCTGGGGAGCCGGGAACGGCACCGTCACCAGGTAGGCGGCGTAGGCGAGCATCGCAACGGCCGTGATCGCGAACGCGCCGCGCCACCCGAGCGACGTGGCCGCGCCGATGGCGAGCAGCGCCGGACCGATCAGGTCGCCGACGGCGGACAGCGCGTGCTGGCGTCCGAGCACCCGGTCGAGGCGCTCCTCGGTGAGCTCGCTCAACGACGCCTCGATCGACTCGACGAGCAGATCGCTCGCCGTCCCGACCGTCGACGTTGCGATCGCGAGCACAGCGAACGGCGCACCGGCGGCGAACGCGGCGAGGCACACGGCGATCACCGTTGCGCCAGTGACCGCGCACACCCTGCGGTCGGCGTGGTCGACGAGCAGTGCGAGCGGGCTGCCGAGCACCGCGCCGAAGGTCATCAGGCTGAGCAGCCATCCGGCGCCGGCGTAGCTGATCCCCAGATCACGGTGCAGGTCGTCGACGATGCCGGCAGGCAGGTAGGACCACCACTCGTCGAACAGCCGCACGACGAGCGCGGCACCGACGACAGTGCCGGGGAGCAGCGCCAGGGTCCGCCCGCGGATCATCCGGCCCTCGGTTCGGGCCCGTGACGGCGTCGGCGCGGTGGTTCAGCCGGCGATCAACATCGACACATGGCCGCGACAGTAGTTCCGGCGCGGTCGCGGCTGCGCCGCATTGCGAAGTGTGAACTCTGGCCGCCGGACGAGACCGGCGCAGCCGCCGCTCCTACGTTGTCGGCCATGACCAACGACACCGCAACCGGGGTGACCAGCGACCTGACCGCGTTCATCGAGGGCCTCCCGAAGTGCGAGCTGCACGTCCACCTCGAGGGGACGTTGTCGCCCGCACTGAAGCTCGAGCTGGCCAATCGCAACGGGATCGCGCTCGCCGAGCAGACCGTGGCCGACATCGAGGCGACCTACCGGTTCGACTCGCTGTCGAGCTTCCTCGCCGTCTACTACCCGGCGATGAACGTGCTCGTCGGCGACGAGGACTTCTACGACCTGGCGTACGCGTACCTGACGAAGGCGGCGTCGCAGGGCGTGCGCCACGTCGAGATGTTCTTCGACCCGCAGGCCCACACGGGCCGTGGCGTGCCGTTCGACACGGTCGTGCGTGGCTACCGGCGGGCGATCGTGGCTGCGCAGGCGCGCCTCGGCATCTCTGCCGAGCTGATCATGTGCTTCCTGCGTGACCTCTCAGCCGAGTTCGCGATGGCGACGCTGATGGAATCGCTGGCGTACAGGGACTGGATCATCGGCGTCGGCCTGGACTCCGACGAGCGCGGCAACCCGCCCTCCAAGTTCGCCGCTGTGTTCGCACGAGCCCGTGCAGAGGGGTACATGCTGACGATGCACTGCGACATCGATCAGATCGGCAGCATCGAGCACATCCGCCAGGCGATCGAGGAGATCGGCGTCGACCGGATCGACCACGGCACGAACATCGTCGAGTCGCCCGACCTCGTCCAGCAGGCCAAGCGGCGCGGACTTGGATTCACATGCTGTCCTGTGTCGAACAGCTTCGTGACCAGTGACATGAAGGCCACCGAGATGGTGCAGCTGCTGCGCGAGGGCGTGAACGTCACGGTCAACTCCGACGACCCGGCGTACTTCGGCGGGTACATCACCGAGAACTACGAGGCCCTCGCCGGCGTGGCCGGGCTCGATGCCGCCGACGTGCTCCGCCTGGCGCGCAACGCGTTCAACGCCGCATGGCTGAGCGCGCGCGCCCGCTACGGCTTCCTGGCCGAGCTCGACGCCCACGCCGTCGCCCACGGCGTCCCGGTCTGACCCGAGACCACGTCGCGGTGCGCACCTCTCGTGTCGCGGGTCAGCGTTGCTGGCGTTCCAGGGCGCCGAGCACGGCGCGCAGGGAGGCTGTGATGATGTTCGGGTCGGAGCCGACGCCCCACTTCACGGCGCCCTCCGGGCCGGCGGGGGAGCGGGTCTCGACGTACGCGACGGCGGTGGCCTGCGAGCCCTGCCCCATCGCGTGCTCGGCGTAGTCGAGCACGTCGAGCTGCGCGTCCATGCCCGTGCGCAGCGCATGGACGAACGCGTCGATCGGACCGTTGCCGCTGCCGGTGAGGGTCAGCGGCGTCCCCTCGACCACGAGCTGGGCGGTGATCTCGGTGTGGCCCGCGGCGTCGCTGCGCAGCTCGTGGCTGAGCAGCTGCATCCGCGGTTCGTCAGGCACGTACTCGGACCGGAACGCGTCCCACATCACGACCGGGCTGATCTCCGTCCCGGAGTCCTCGGTGATGTGCTGGATCGTCTTGGAGAACTCGACCTGCAGCCGGCGGGGGAGGTCGAAGCCGTGCTCGGCCTTCATCACGAAGGCGACACCGCCCTTGCCGCTCTGCGAGTTGACCCGGATGACGGCCTCGTACGTGCGCCCGACGTGCTTCGGGTCGATCGGCAGGTACGGCACGCCCCAGGTCGTGTAGTCGGCCGGGAGCGCCTCGAACCCCTTCTTGATCGCGTCCTGGTGGCTGCCACTGAACGAGGTGTAGACGAGGTCGCCGGCGTACGGGTGCCGCGGGTGGACGGGCAGGCGGTTGCAGTACTCGGCGACACGGCGCATCGCATCGATGTCGCCGATGTCCAGCTCGGGGTCGACGCCCTGGCTGAACAGGTTCATCGCCACGTTGACGACGTCGAGGTTGCCGGTGCGCTCGCCGTTGCCGAACAGCGTGCCCTCGACCCGGTCGGCGCCGGCCATGATCCCGAACTCCGCCGCGGCGACACCGGTGCCGCGGTCGTTGTGCGGGTGCAGGCTGATCACCACGGAGTCGCGGTTGCGGATCGTGCGGCAGAACCACTCGATCACGTCGCCGTAGACGTTCGCCGTGAAGCACTCGACCGTCGCAGGCAGGTTGAGGATCAACGGTCGTTCGGGCGTCGGCTCGATCACGTCCATCACCGCCTCGCAGATCTCCACCGCGAAGTCTGGCTCTGTCAACGTGAAGCTCTCCGGCGAGTACTCGTAGCGCACGGCCACTTCGGGCACGGTCTGCTCGAGCTTGCGGCACAACCGCGCCGCGTTGAGGGCGATGTCGACGATGCCTTGCTTGTCCAGCCCGAACACGACCTCGCGCTGCAGCGGATTGGTCGAGTTGTAGAAGTGCATGATCGCCCGCGGTGCGCCGGCGATGCATTCGTACGTGCGCTCGATCAGCTCCTGCCGGCACTGCACGAGCACCTGGATCGTCACGTCGTCGGGGATCAGGTCCTCCTCGATCAGCTGGCGCACGAAGTCGAAGTCGGGCTGGCTCGCCGACGGGAAGCCGACCTCGATCTCCTTGAAGCCCATCTTCACCAGCGCCTTGAACATCCGCATCTTGCGTTCCGGATCCATCGGATCGATCAGCGCCTGGTTGCCGTCGCGCAGATCGACGCTGCACCACAGCGGCGCCTTGTCGATCGTCCGATCGGGCCATGTCCTGTCGGTGAGGGTGATCGGTCGATAGCGCTCGTACTTCTCGAACGGCATCTTCTTCGGGGTGGTCGGTTGCGGGGGCATCTGGGTCTCCGGTTGTGGCGAGGTGTGGCGGTGGGCGGCGAACGGTGGATCGGATCGGAAAAATGAAGAACCCCCCGGCCGGAAGGGCGGGGGGCGTGGGCAAGCGCGAACGACGCGGCGCTTGCCCTACATAAGCAGAAGGAGGGTGGCGGAGCGGCTCATGAACCGCCAGTCTGCCGACTGAGGGCGATGAAGTCAACTCGCACGGCCGTGCTGTGGACGTTCAGCGCACCAGGAAGTTGGCGAACTGCCACGGGTCGTCGCGGTCGACGGCGCTGGCCTCGTCGCTGAACCCGGCGAACAGGTCGCGCCGGCTGGACACCGGGTCCCAGTCGCTCGGACCCGAGTGCATCGTGCCCAGGTACCTGCCGGCGACGGCGAGCACGTCCTGCCACGGCAGGTCGTCGGGCACGTGGAACCCCTCGTGCGGATGGTCGAGCATCCACGACACGGCGGCGATGATCGAACCGGCGACCTGCAACGTCGTCGCGTTCTGGCTCGGGAGCACGGCGCGGGTCTCCTCGATCGACAGCAGCGAGCCGGTCCACCACGCGCGGTACGGGTGGCCCATCAGCAGCACGCCGAGCTCGTCGCGCCCGCTGACGATCTCGTCGCTGAGGATCCGCTGCAGTGGTTGCATCTGCCAGCCGCGCATCCGCAGTTCGAGCACGCTGTTGATCGTCGCATCGGACGGGTGGTAGGCGTAGTGCACGGTCGGTCGGTAGCGGGCGTCGCCGTGCTCGTCGTTGACCGTGAGGTGCTCGCACATCGTGAACGACTCGCCATGGCGGATCACCATCCCGCGGATCTCTCCGGCGGGCACCCAGCTGCGCACCCACGTCTCCATCCCGGGACGGGCGATGCAGATCTGGTTGCGCGGGCCCTCGCCGCTGTGCACGAACGCGTTCGGCGGCAGGCGCCGCTCGTGCGTGCCCCAGCCGAGCTCGGCGGGGGCGATGCCCTCCTCGTAGAACCCCTCGACCGACCAGGTGTTGACGAACTCGTCGGTCGCCTTCGGCACGTTCGAGATCTGCGTGTCGCGCTCCGCGATGTGGATCACCTTCGTGCCCGTGAGCATCGCCAGGTGGTTGTGCGCGCCGTCGGCGAGAGCGGTCTCGAGCGCGCCGGCGTGCGCGCCGGCAAGACCGTCGGTGAGCATCCTCCCGGCGATCTCGGTCAGCGCCTGCTTGGCGAAGTGGCTCACCAGACCGGGGTTCGCGCCGTGCTCGACGATCGATGTCGGCCCCGAGTTGTCCGGCCACGACGCCTTCATCCGCCGCAACGCCATGTGCCGCACGTACAGCGTCCGGTCGAGTGGCGGCGTGCTGGTCAGCTCGTCGTAGGGGTCCCACAGTTCGACGCTGGTGTTCAGGTAGCGCACGCCATGGTCGCGGCACCACTGCAGGATCGTCGGGTTGTCGATGTTCCAGGCCAGGTCGAGCAGCACGTCGCCTGCACCGACCCGACCGGCGAGGAACTCGTCGAGGTTGGCGCGGGTCAAGCGGGCGCACTCGTAGTGCACGCCGGCGGCGATCGCCCCGGCGATCCGCGAGCGGTTGTCGACGAAGTCGACGACCGTCACCTGGTCCGGCCGGATCGGCAGGTCGCGGATCAGCAGTGGCACGGTGCACTGCGCGACCGAGCCGCAGCCGAGGACGAGGACGCGCTCGGGCAGCAGCCTCACTGGCTCTCGGCGACCGCTGCCGCCAGGCGCGCCCACTCGCCGTCGAGATCGGTCGCCTGGGTCGCGGCGTAGAGGCCATGCCAGTCGTAGGCAACGCCCTTGCGGCCCCGGTTGCCGTCGCCGTGGCAGTTGTCAGTGCCGTTCCAGTTGCCGAAGCTGTCGTGGCGGCCGTCTTCGTGGTCCATGGCGATCGCCTCCCTCCGGCTGTCGTTCTCCGAGCGCGGCAACCTAACGACGCGGGCGGCGTGGGGCTACTGGCTGATCCATCAAACAGACGTGCTGATGCGACGGTCAGCGGCGGCCGCTCGTGCATCGCCGGTCAGTTGACGCTGCGCTCCATCCCCACCCAGTACGGCTCGCGCAGCTTGAACTTCTGCAGCTTGCCGGTGGCAGTGCGCGCCAGCGTGTCGCGCAGCTCGACCTTCTTCGGGCACTTGTACCCGGCGAGCTTCGTCCGGGTGTGGGCGATGATCTCGGCCTCGCCGAGCTTCGATCCGGGCGTGAGCACGACGAGCGCAGTGACGACCTCGCCCCACTTCTCGTCCGGGATCCCGATCACCGCCACCTCGGCCACCTCCGGGTGGCTGAAGATCGCGTCTTCGACCTCGATCGAGCTGACGTTCTCGCCGCCGGAGATGATCACGTCCTTGCGACGGTCGCTGATCGTGACGTAGCAGTCGTCGTCGATGAAGCCGCCGTCGCCCGTGTGGAACCACGTCGGGCCGTCGGGGTCGTCGGTGGCCGGGTGGATCGCGTCCGCTGTCGCCTCGGGCTGCTCCCAGTACCCGGCCATGATGTGGTTGCCGCGCGCCAGCACCTCACCGTCGGGCGAGATGCGTGTCTCCACGCCGATCGTCGGGCCCCCGGCGCGGCTCAGCTTGATCGCCTTGGCGGCGGGTGCGAGCCCGTCGAGCTCGGCGCGCGTGCGGTTCATCGTCAGCAGCGGCGTGGTCTCGGTCAGCCCGTAGATCTGGATGAACTCCCAGCCGAGCTCGGATTCGATCCGCTCGATCGTCTTCGTCGGCGGGGGAGCACCTGCGAGCACGATCCGCGTGCGGTCGCGTCCCGGGATCGGGCCGTCCCAGCTCGGCGCCGCGTCGAGGATCGCGTTCGCGACGGCCGGTGCCGCGCACATCACCGTCACCCCGTGCTGGTCGACCCTGCGCAGGATCTCCGTGCCGTCGATCTTGCGGATGATGATGTGCTCGGCCCCGATCCCGGTGACGGCATACAGCACGCCCCAGCCGTTGCAGTGGAACTGCGGCAGCGTGTGCAGGTACACGTCGCGGTCGGTGAGCCCGAGGTGCCAACCGAACGTGGTCGCGTTGAGCCAGATGTTGCGGTGAGTGAGCTGCACGCCCTTCGGACGGGCGGTCGTGCCGCTGGTGTAGTTGATCGTGGCCGTGGCGTCCTCGTCGGCCACCCACGTCCGTGGCTGTGCGTGGTCGAGCGGAGCATCGGTGGCGGCGCCGATGATGAACCGGAACTCGCACGGCAGGTCGCGCAGCGACTCCTCCAGTTCAGGGTCGATGTACAGCACTCGGGCGCCGGAGTGGCCGACGATGAAGCGGACCTCCTCGGCGGCGAGCCGGAAGTTGATCGGCACCAGCACCCTGCCGGACCCGCTGACCCCGAAGAGCGCAGTGAGCAGCCGGGCCGAGTTGTGGCTGACGATCGCGACGCGCTCGCCCTGGCCGATGCCGAGCTCGTCGAGCGCCGCGGCGAGGGCCTGGGCGCGGCGGGCCATCTCCGCGTACGTGATCGAACCCCATGAATCGGCGGGTTGATCCGGCTCGTCGACGATGCCGATGCGATGCGGGTAGAGCAGCTCGGCGCGGCGCAGGAAGTCGTTGACGGTGAGCGCAACCTTCATGCCCGCATCATTGCCGACGGGCACGTTCAGCCCCGCGTCGAACGGCTGCGGATCGGCGCGAGCGGCGGGTCCACCGGAAACGGGGCCGTTGGTCAGTAGCCTGACCACTTGAGATGCCTGAAAACACACGCCCACGGGCCGCGATGCGACGCCGGCGTCGCCCGCTGCTCCCGGCAAGCGAGCGGCGGCCCGCTCCTGAGCCGGCCATGTCGCTGAGCCTCGACGAGTACATCCCCACCGGTTTCGCCGAGCTCGGTGTGCCACCCGAGGTCGACCTCGGCCTGGCTGCGGCCGGGTTCGTCACGCCGTTCGCGATCCAGTCGAAGGCGATCCCGGTCGCGCTCACCGGCAAGGACGTCTGCGGTAGGGCGCGGACCGGGTCCGGCAAGACGCTCGCCTTCGGCGTGCCGATGCTCGCCCGGCTGAGCGGTCCCGGTGAACCTCGCCGGCCACGCGGCCTCGTGCTGGTGCCGACGCGAGAGCTCGCGTTGCAGGTCTCCGAGGTGCTCGCCCCGGTCGCCATCGCCTGCGGGCGGAGCGTGCTCGCCGTCTACGGCGGGGCGTCGCGCAACCAGCAGATCGATGCGCTGCAGATCGGCGTCGACGTCGTCGTCGCCACCCCGCTGCGGCTGATCGACCTGCTCAAGGAGAACGAGCTCGACCTCGGCGCGATCGAGATCGTCGTGCTCGACGAGGCCGACCGGATGGCCGACGACGGGTTCACACCGCAGGTCGAGTGGATCCTGCGCAAGGTCACCGCGCCGCACCAGACGATGCTGTTCTCGGCCACGCTCGACGGCGACGTCGGCCACCTCGTGCGCCGGTACATGAACGATCCGCAGGAGGTCGCGATCGACTCGGCCACCGACACGGTCGGCACGATGCACCACCTGTTCCTCGCGGTGCACCACATGGACAAGGACCGCGTCATCGCGGCCATCGCCTCGACCGTCGGCAAGACGTTGGTGTTCTGCCAGACCAAGCGCGGCTGCGACCGTGTCGAGCGCAACCTCCTCGACCTCGGCGTCAACGCCGCGGCGATCCACGGCGACCTCGCCCAGGCGGCGCGTGAGCGAGCGTTGAAGCGCTTCGACGACGGCCATCTCGCGGTTCTGGTGGCCACCGATGTCGCCGCGCGGGGCATCGACGTCAACGACATCGCCGCGGTGATCCACTACGAGCCCGCGGGCGATGGCAAGGACTACCTCCACCGCAGCGGACGCACCGCGCGGGCCGGGCGCGACGGCTGGGCGATCACGCTCGCCGAGTACAACCAGCACACCCAGGTGCGCATCCTCCAGCGTGCGCTGCGGCTGCCGCTGGGCCCGCCGACCGAGGTGTTCTCGAACGATCCGCGGCTGCACGACCTCGCCCAGTTGGAGACTGCCTGACCCGGCGTCAGCGGCGGCCGGTTCGCGCGTCGAGCCGGCGGCGTCTTCGATTGACACGTCCCGACCCGTCGAGGAACGTGCGCGACGACTGATTCGTGGGCCCGAAGCGTGTGGGGCCTGGCGTTCCGTCGTGAATCGTCGGTGACGTTTCGCTACCGGGTGCGGGTGTCGGTGGGGCCCGGCGTTCCGTCGTGAATCGTCGGTGACGTTTCGCCGCCGTCGTGGGCGATTCGCCTGTTCTCTCGTGAATCGTCGGTGACGTTTCGCCGGCTGCGCCCGCCGCGCGGCGGGGCCGGCAAACACATCGAGTGACTTGAAGCCGCCGCGTCGGGTTTCGTCACGGACGATTCACGATGGGATCGAGCAGACTGGTCACGACGCGCCCGACCGCTCCATCGGCCGCACGCGTTCGGCGACGAGACGGGTCACCCCATCCACGCCGGTCGGCGCGACTCGTAGTCGTCGATCTCGGAATCGTGGGTGAGCGTGATCGCGATGTCGTCGAGGCCGCCGAGGTAGCGGTCCTGGTCGGCGGGGGGCATCGGGAACGGCTCGACCAGCCCGGCCGACGGCACCTCGACCTGCAGGCGCTCCATGTCGATGATGATCTCCGCGCTCGGATCCGCCTCGATGATCTCCCACAGCCGGTTGACGACGGCCTCCGGCAGCACCACCGGCACGAGGCCGTTCTTGGTGCAGTTGTTGCGGAAGATATCGCTGTAGCTGGGCGCGATGACCGCATCGAACCCACCCTGCTGGATCGCCCACACGGCGTGCTCGCGCGAGGACCCGATCCCGAACGAGGCCCCGGCGACGAGGACCGACGCGCCCGCATAGCGTTCGTCGTTGAGCACGAAGCTGCGGTCGTCCTTCCACGTCGAGAACAGGCCCTTCTCGAAACCCGTGCGCTCGACCCGCTTCAGCCATTCCGCGGGGATGATCTGGTCGGTGTCGACGTGGCTGCGCTTGAGCGGCACGCCGCGCCCGCTGACGATGTGAACAGGCTTCATGATCGATCCTCCAGATCCTCTGGTGTGGCGAAGTGGCCCGCCACGGCGGTTGCCGCGGCGACGGCGGGGCTGACCAGGTGGGTCCGGCCACCGCGTCCCTGGCGACCTTCGAAGTTGCGGTTGCTGGTGCTCGCGGAGCGCTCGCCCGGGGCGAGCTTGTCCGGATTCATCGCCAGGCACATGCTGCAGCCGGGCTCGCGCCAGTCGGCGCCGGCGGCACGGAAGATGGCCGGGAGACCCTCGGCTTCGGCCTGCCGCTTGACGGCGTGACGGCCCGGCACGATCATCACCCGCTTGGCGGTGACCTGCCGACCGCGCAGCACCTCTGCCGCGGCACGCAGGTCCTCGATGCGCCCGTTGGTGCAGCTGCCGATGAACACCGTGTCGACGCCGATGTCGCGGATCGCGACCCCGGCTTCGAGGCCCATGTACTCGAGCGCGCGCTCGATCGACTCCCGCGCGGTCGGATCGGCGACGTCGGCCGGTGACGGGACCGTGGCGTCGATCCCGGCGACCTGAGCCGGGTTGGTGCCCCAGCTCACCTGCGCGGCGATGGTGGCCGCGTCGATCACGACCTCCTTGTCCCACACGGCGCCGTCGTCGGACTGCAGCGTGCGCCAGTCGGCAACGGCGGCCTCCCACGCCGCTCCGGCGGGTGCGTTGGGCCGCCCGCGCAGGTACTCGAACGTCGTCTCGTCGGGAGCGATCAGGCCGGCCTTGGCGCCGGCCTCGATGCTCATGTTGCAGACCGTCATCCGCCCCTCCATCGACAGGGCACGGATCGCCGAGCCGCGGTACTCGATGACGTGCCCGATCCCGCCACCGGTCCCGATCGTTCCGATGATCGCGAGGATGACGTCCTTGGCGGTGACCCCGGGGCGCAGCTCGCCGTCGACGGTGACGCTCATCCACTTCGGCCTGGACTGGCCGAGGGTCTGCGTGGCGAGCACGTGCTCGACCTCGCTGGAGCCGATGCCGAAGGCCAGTGCGCCGAACGCGCCATGGGTCGAGCTGTGGCTGTCGCCGCAGACGATCGTCATCCCCGGCAGTGTCCGGCCCTGCTCGGGGCCGATGATGTGCACGATGCCCTGGTTGGCGTCGCCCATCGGGAAGTTGACGATCCCGAACTCGGCGGTGTTCTCGCGCAGCACCTCGACCTGGCGCGCCGAGATCGGGTCCTCGATCGGCAGGTGGATGTTCTCGGTCGGGACGTTGTGGTCCTCGGTCGCAACGGTGAGATCCGGCCGGCGCACGGTGCGGTTGCCGAGCCGGAGCCCGTCGAACGCCTGCGGGCTGGTGACCTCGTGCACCAGATGCAGGTCGATGTACAGGAGGTCGGGCTCGCCCGTGGCGCGGTGCACCAGATGGCGCTCCCACACCTTCTCGGCCAGGGTGGCTGGCTGGGACATCTGGTCGGACATCTGCCGCTCGCTTTCTCGGATGCGTGGGTGATCTCACATCGTGAGATACAGTTCTCGCCCGTGGACAGTGTAGGCGGTGTCGGCGTGCTTGACAAAGGGTTCGCGATCGTGCAGGCCGTCGCCGGCGGCCCGCTCGACCTCGCCGGACTGCAACGTGCCACCGGGCTGCCCCGCGCCACGGCACATCGGCTGGCGGTCGCGCTCGAGCAGCACCGCGTGCTGCGCCGTGACGACCGAGGAAGGTTCTGCCTCGGCTTCGAGCTGATCCGGCTCGGCCGGCTGGCTGCGGACGAGTTCCCGCTCGCCGAGCTGGCCACGCCGGCACTCGTCGCGCTGCGCGATCACACCGGCGAGAGCGTGCAGCTGTACGTGCGCGAGGGCGACGCGCGGCGATGCGTGGTCTCGCTCCAATCGCCGCACGCGCTGCGCTGGACGGTGGTCGAGGGCGCCCTCCTGCCGCTCGGCGTCGGGTCCGCCGGCAAGGTGCTCGCGGGCAGGGACGGCGTGGTCGACAGCGTCGAGGAGCGCGAGCCGGGGGTCGCCTCGGTCAGCGCCGCGGTGCGCGGTCGAGACGGCGAGCTCCTCGCGGCGGTGAGCGTCAGCGGTCCGGTGGAACGCCTCACCAGGGAACCGTTGGAGCGGTTCGGCAGAGATGTCGAACAGGCTGCGGCGGCGATCACGGCCAGCCTCCCGCGCCGCTGAGACCGCCGCTCGCGACAGGACGACCACCGCCTGCGCCCATGCCGGCGGGCGCAACGCAGCACGGTTGGCGCATGTCTGCCGCTACGACCGCTTCGCTGGCGTCAGTGTCGGCGATGGACGAACGTGACGTGCTGCCATTCGGACCGCCCGCTTCGCGGCGGTCCGCCCACCCATTCGGATCGCCCGCTTGGCGGCGGTCTGCCGACCCACTCGACCTGGCCCGCTGGGCGGAGGATCGATTGCACCACAGCGTCGCGGCGTGCACGACGGCGGCGCGCCTCTACGGCCTGGAGGTGATCGACCTCGCCTGCCTCGCGGAGATGTCGACGTGCCCGGCTCCGTCGGCAGGTGCCGCGACGCAGGCCGCCAGGCTGACGTTCCTGGCCGAAGCCGGCGACGCCCGATCGCTGGCGCTCGGTTCCGTCGGCGCGGCCGCGTGCGAGTTCGACGCAGCGGTGCTCGTCGCGACGCAGTGGGAGCCGTCGATCGTCCCGGTGCCGCGCCCCGGCGAGCACCCGCTGCGGCGCCGGGCGCGGACCGTCGTCGTGGTCAGCGAGTCGGGGGTGGCGACGTCGAGCCGCTTCGAGCACGACCCTGAGCACGTGCTGCTGACCCGCGGCCTCGCCTGGGCAGGTGTCGCCGGTCTGCAGCTCGCCGCGACGTGGTGTGGGACGAGGGGTGACGGAGGTCTCGACCGGCCCGTGTGATTCGGAGAACAACCGCTGGGTCGCCGTCGTGGCGGCGCATAACCTGGCCGCCGTGACCGCTCCCGACAGCACGTTCTCGGCCGCCGCAGTGCCCTCCGACGACTGGCGCGAGGAGGTGCGCGAGCTGGCGAGGGCTCGTGACGCCGTGATCCTCGCCCACAACTACCAGGTGCCGGAGGTCCAGGACATCGCCGACCACGTCGGCGACTCGCTGGCCCTTTCCAGGATCGCGGCGACGGTCGACGCGTCGGTGATCGTCTTCTGCGGCGTGCATTTCATGGCCGAGACGGCGAAGATCCTGAGCTACGACAAGACCGTGCTGATCCCCGACGAGCGCGCCGGCTGCAGCCTCGCGGAGACGATCTCTGCCGACCAGCTGCGCGAGTGGAAGGCGGAGCACCCGGGCGCCGTGGTCGTCAGCTACGTCAACACCACCGCAGCGGTGAAGGCCGAGACCGACATCTGCTGCACGTCGTCCAACGCGGTCGACGTGGTCCAGTCGATCCCCGAGGATCGCGACGTGCTGTTCTGCCCCGACCAGTTCCTGGGCGCCCACGTGCAGCGGATCACCGGCCGCCAGAACATGCACATCTGGCTCGGCGAGTGCCACGTGCACGCCGGGATCAACGGTGCCGAGCTGCGCGAGCGGGTGCTCGCCGAGCCCGAAGCGGAGCTGTTCATCCACCCTGAGTGCGGGTGTGCCACCAGCGCGCTCTACCTCGCCGGGATGGGCGTCGTCCCCGCCGAGCGGACGCGGATCCTGTCGACCGGGGGAATGGTCGCCGCCGCCGAGCAGACGACCGCGAAGAAGGTGCTGGTGGCCACCGAGACGGGGATGATCCACCAGCTCAACAAGGCGAACCCGCTCGTCATCTTTGAGCCCGTCAACCCGGCAGCGGTGTGCAAGTACATGAAGATGATCACAGCGGCCAAGCTCGTGCGCGCGTTGCGCGAGATGCGCGACGAGGTGCTCGTGCCGCAGGACATCGCCGATCGGGCCCGGGCCAGCGTCGAGCGGATGATCGCCCTCGGCACGCCGAGCCGCACCGCCGAGTGAGCCGATGACCGCGTTGACACTGCCAGGCGCGCTGCTCGCCCCGTCGGTCACGTGGAGCCGCGACGTCGATGTCGTCGTGCTCGGATCGGGCGCCGCCGGACTGGCTGCGGCTCTCGCCGTGCGTCCGGTGCGCAGCGTGCTGATCGTCACCAAGGACACCCTCGACGCCGGGAGCACGGCGTGGGCCCAGGGCGGCCTCGCCGGCGTGCTCGATCCGCAGGACTCGTTGGAGAACCACGTCCGCGACACCCTCGCCGCCGGCGCCGGGCTGTGTGACGAGGCCGCGGTGCGGACGCTCGTCACCGAGGCGCCGAAGGCGCTGCGCTACCTGATGCGCCTCGGCGCGGCGTTCGACCCGAGCCAGGACGGCGTCGGTCCTGCACTGACGCGCGAGGGCGGCCACAGCCACAACCGGATCGTCCACTCCGGCGGCGACCGCAGCGGCGCCGAGGTCCAGCGCACGCTCGACCAGAACGCGTTGCACGCCGGCGTCGAGGTGCTCGACCGGGCGTTCGCCCTCGACCTCCTCGTCGCGCACAACGCCGCCGGCGTTCGCCAGGCCGCAGGCGTGCGCATCGCCCGCATCGACGCCGACGGCAACGTGCTCTCCGTCGGCAACGTCACCGCCCGCGCCGTCGTGCTCGCCACGGGCGGGTACGGCCAGGTGTTCGCGAGCACGTCGAACCCGCCCGCCGTCACCGGCGACGGGTTGGCGCTGGCGCTGCGCGCCGGGTTGCCGGCCCGCGACGTCGAGTTCGTGCAGTTCCACCCGACGGTGCTGTGGGTCGGACCCGACGCGACCGGCCAGCAGGCGCTGATCAGCGAAGCCGTGCGCGGCGAGGGCGCGATCCTCTACGACGCAGCCGGCGAGCGGGTGATGGTCGGCCTCCACCCGCAGGAGGACCTCGCCCCGCGCGATGTCGTCGCCGCGGCGATCAACCAGCGGATGAGCGAGGCGCCCGGCGGCGTGGACGACCACGTCTTCCTCGACGCGACCCACATGGGCGAGCGCTTCTACGCGCGCTTCCCCTCGATCACCGCGGCGTGCCTGGCGGCGGGCATCGACCCCGCTCGGGATCGGATCCCCGTCGCTCCCGCCGCCCACTTCGCGTGCGGCGGAGTGCGCGCCGACCTCGACGGCAGGACAGAGCTTCCCGGGCTGTACGCCGTCGGCGAGGTGGCGTGCACGGGCGTCCACGGCGCCAACCGGTTGGCCAGCAACAGCCTCACCGAGGGTGTCGTCGCCGGGACGCGGGTCGGCCGCGACCTGGCGTGGGAGCTGCCGGAGGCGGTCGACCTCGACGAGGAAGGGTCTCGCCCCGCGGCGCTCGTCGAACCCGCGTTGCGCGTCGCGATCCGTTCGACGATGTCACGCCACGTCGGCGTGATGCGCCGTCCCGAGGGGCTCGCCGCGGCGGCTGCGGCCCTGGCCGAGGTGGCGGACGGGTCGCCTGCGGCCGTCCTGCCGACACGCCGGGCGTTCGAGGCCTCGAACCTGCTGACCGTCGCGGCGATGGTCGTCGCCGCGGCCACAGCGCGGACAGAGAGCCGCGGCTGTCACCGTCGCACGGACTGGCCGGAGCCCCGCGACGTGTGGCTGACCCATCTCACCGTGCGGTTGGACCCGTCCGGCGCGCCGCGGGTCGACGGCGTTCCGCGCGGCGTCGCCGAGGACGTCGACGACGGCGTGCCAGCGGCCGTCGTGGTGGCGCGTTCGTGAGGTCGCTGCACCCGCTCGGCGCCGGCACCCGTGAGCGCCTGATCGCAGCGGGCCTCGACCCCGACGACCTCGCCGGACTCGTTCGGCGGGCGATCGGCGAAGACCTCGACGGCGGCATCGACGTCACCTCGACCGCGACCGTCAGGGCCGACCAACGCAGCAGTGGCGTCTTCGTGGCCCGTGGCGCAGGCATCGTCGCGGGGCTGCCGGTGGCGGCGGCCGTGATCGACACGCTGTGCGGCATCGGTGGCAGCGTGGACTACGAGGTTGGCGACGGTCAGCGCGTCGAGCCGGGCGCGGTGCTGCTCGGTGTGGACGCGCCGACCCGTCTTCTGCTGACGGCGGAACGCACCGCGCTGAACCTGCTCTGCCACCTCAGCGGCGTGGCTACCCTCACCGCCCGCTGGGCGGACGCGCTCGCCGGCACCGGGGCAAGGGTGCGCGACACACGCAAGACGCTGCCCGGTCTGCGGGCGCTGCAGAAGTACGCCGTCCGCTGTGGCGGCGGGCTCAACCACAGGATGTCGCTGAGCGACGCGGCGCTGGTCAAGGACAACCACGTGGCCGCGATCGGCGGCGTCGCGAAGGCGTTCGTCGCGGTGCGCTCGCTGGCGGCGGACATCCCGGTGGAGATCGAGGTCGACGACATCGACGGGCTGTTCGAGGCGCTCGACGCGGGCGCTGATCTCGTGCTGCTCGACAACTTCACGGTCGAGATGATGCGCGAGGCCGTCGCCGTGCGCGACGACCGCGCCCGGGGCGTGCTGCTCGAGGCCAGCGGTGGTCTCACCCTCGAGGTCGCCAGGAGCGTCGGCGACACCGGCGTCGACTACATCGCCGTCGGCGAGCTGACCCACTCGGCGCGTGTGCTCGACATCGGCCTCGACCTCGTGACGTGACCGTGCTGCGAGCCGTGCCGGCTCGCAGGAGTGCTCAGAACACGGCGAGCAGATCGACGACGAGGACCACGTCGGTCGAGGCGGGCACCCCGACCGACTCGTTGCCGGGCTCGCCGAACGCCTCCGCGAACGGGATCGTCATCTCCCGACGCCCGCCGGCCTTCATCCCGGCGATGCCTTGCACGAGGCCGGGCAGGACCTGGTCGGTGCCGTACCCGAAGACCAGCGGTTGGCCTTGCTCCCACGTGCTGAAGGCCCGCGCTCCTGTGTCGCCGCGATAGGCGACGATCTCGAGCGCGACGCGCTGTCCTGTCGCGATCGGCGGACCTGAGCCCTCGACGAGGTCCTGCGTGTCGATGTCCGTCCGGTTCGCCGCCGCCTGCACCGGCGGGACCTTCGGCTCGTCGGCGATCGTCGTCGGTGGGAACACGGCGCGGACGTCGATCACGAACGACAGCGCGTCGCCGGCCTTGATCACGGCACCCTGGGCCTGGTCGCCGTAGGCGAGGTCGTTGGGCATGTCGAGCTGGAGCTGCTCGCCGGTCTGGACACCGATCAGGCCCTGGTTGAAGCCAGGCAGGATCTGCTGCATGGTGCCGACGGGGTTGACCTCCAGCGGATCGCCGCCGTAGCTGTTGCCGAACTCGGTGCCGTCCGCGCTGCGCGCGCCGACGTAGTCGATGACGACGTCGTCGCCTGCCTTCGAAGGAGTGCCGGTGCCCGGCTTGATCACCGTCGACACGAGCGTCGTCGGGATCTGCCCTGGCACGCTGACGTGCGGGTGGGGAACGGTGCTGGCGGGCGGCTGCGTCGGGCCCGGGAGCACGGAGACGTCGGGAAGCACCGAGACGGGCGCACCGGCAGCCGTCGTCGAGTTGCCCTGGGTGGTCCCGCTGCTGCCGCACGAGACGAGGACGAGCAGGCCGGCGAGCGCTGTGGCGATGGCGATGCGACGAAGCACCCGGCGACCCTAGCTGTGCCCCGTCCGGGTCTGATCGGCACCAGATGCGAACCGCGCGAGCATCTGACGATCAGCGAACGGAGTGAGCGAGCCATCGACGTCGACGCGTCCGCGGACGAGGCCCGTATCGATCGGGCGGTCGCGCTCGCCGATCAGTTGCTGCGCTCCGCGCAGTGTTCGATCACGCGCCGCGAACGTCGACGTCAGCGGCGGCTGGGACGGATCGTCGCCGATCCTGCAGGCCGCGAGCTCGTGCAGCAGCTGACCGACGAGGTGCTGAGGATCCCGCGCGACCCGCCTGCGGCGTCGCGCTTCCGTGCGATCGTCGCCGACCACGGCGTCCCCGACTCGCTTGCGGCCACCGACCGGATCCTCCTCGCTGCCGGGGCGCGCCTCGCTGCGGTCATGCCGAGGCTGGTGATGCCCCTGGTGCGCAGGCGGATCGTCGCGGAGACCCGCGGGATGGTCAACCCCGCGCAGGATCCGGCGCTGCGACGCCACATCCACGGTCGCACCGCTGCCGGCGTCGACCTCAACATCAACCTGCTCGGCGAGGCGATCCTCAGCGACGACGAGGCGGAGGTGCGCGTCGGGCGGGTGCTCGAGCTGATCCGCCGGCCCGATGTCGACTACGTGTCGGTCAAGATCTCGGCGTTGTGCGCGCAGCTCGACGTCGCCGCGTTCGAGCACAACGTGGCGCGCATCGCCGAGGCGCTGCGCGTCGTGTTCGCTGCAGCCGCTGCCGCGCGCCCGCGGGTGTTCGTCAACCTCGACATGGAGGAGTACGCCGACCTGCACCTCACCGTCGCCGCGTTCGTGCGCGTCCTCGACGAGGAGCCGTTCCGCACGCTGCCGGCGGGGATCGTCGTCCAGGCCTACCTCCCCGATGCGCACGCGGTGCTCGAACAGCTCGGTGCCTGGGCGAGTGGGCGCGTCGCCGGTGGGGGTGCGCCGATCAAGGTGCGCATCGTCAAGGGCGCCAACCTGGCGATGGAGCAGGTCGACGCCGAGCAGCACGGCTGGGTCCAGGCGCCGTACGGCTCCAAGGACGAGACCGACGCGAGCTACAAGCGGCTGCTCGACTCCGTGCTGCGCGACTCGTGGGCCGGCGCAGTGCGCGTCGGGGTGGCCAGCCACAACCTGTTCGAGGTGGCCTGGGCGCTCGTGCTGCGCGCCGGGTTGCCGGATGCGCGGCGGGCATCGATGGAGATCGAGATGCTCGAGGGGATGGTCCCCGCGCAGGCCCGAGCCGTGCAGGCCGCGGCCGGCGAGCTGCTGCTGTACTGCCCGATCGTGCGCGCCGACGAGTTCGACGCGAGCCTCGCCTACCTCTCCCGGCGGTTCGACGAGAACACCGCGCCGGACAACTTCCTGCGCGCGATGTTCACGATGACCCCAGGCTCCGGCGAGTTCACCGCGCAGCAGGAGCGGTTCCGCCGCGCAGTCGCGGCGCGGCACACCGTGGCCACGTCGCCGCGCCGGCCGGCACACGCGCCGCGTCCCGACGACGTGTTCAGCAACGAGCCCGACAGCGACCTCACCGACGCGACCGTCCGCGCCGTCATCTGGTCGGCGGTCGCCGAGCCACCGGCCGGCAAGGAGATGCCGTTCCTCGACCGGGTCGAGCAGATCGATGCCGTGGTCACCACCGCCGTGGGTGCGGTCGCCGGGTGGTCGGCGCGCGGCGCAGCCGGCCGGGCGGGCGTGCTGCGCGACGTCGCCGATGTGATGGTCGACGAGCGCGCCGTGTCGATCGCGGTGATGGCCGACGAGGCTGGCAAGACGGTGCGCGAAGCCGACCCGGAGGTCAGCGAGGCGGTCGACTTCGCCAGGTACGCGGCGACGTCGGCGATGCCCGCCGATGCGCAACCGTTCGGCGTCGTCGTCGTCGCCTCGCCGTGGAACTTCCCGTACGCGATCCCCGCAGGCGGCGTGTTCGCCGCGCTGATGGCCGGCAACGCGGTCGTGCTCACGCCCGCGCCGGAGGTGCGGCGGACCGCGTGGCACCTCGCCGGCCAGTGCTGGCGCGCCGGCGTGCCGCGCGACGTCCTGCAGTACGTCGCCTGCCCCGACGACGAGGTCGGGCGGCGGCTGATCTCCCACCATGACGTCGATACCGTGGTCCTCACCGGGGCATATGCGACGGCGCGGTTGTTCCACGACTGGAAGCCGTCGCTGCGGCTGCTCGCCGAGACGAGCGGCAAGAACGCGATCGTCGTCACGGAGTCGGCCGATCTCGATGCCGCGATCCGTGACATCGTCCGCTCGGCGTTCGGTCACGCGGGGCAGAAGTGCTCGGCCGCGAGCCTGGTGATCCTCACCGCAGCGCTGTACGACGACGGTTCGTTCCTCACTCGCCTCGCCGCGGCGGCGCGCACGTTGCGCGTCGGCGCGGCGGCGGACCCCGCGGCGACGATGGGCCCGCTGATCCTGCCGCCCGGGTCGGCGCTGCGGCGCGGGTTGACGGAGCTCGACCCGGGCGAGCGGTGGCTGCTGACCCCACGCCAGCTCGACGGCGCGGGCCGGCTGTGGTCACCGGGGATCAGGACCGGGGTGCGGCCCGGGTCGTGGTTCCACGTCACCGAGTGCTTCGGTCCTGTGCTCGGGGTGATGCGCGCCGACGACCTCGACGCAGCGATCGACCTCCAGAACGGCACCCCGTTCGGGCTGACCGGCGGGATCCAGTCCCTCGACGTGCACGAGGTGGCGAGGTGGTTGCAGCGCGTCGAGGTCGGCAACGCCTACGTCAACCGGCACATCACCGGGGCGATCGTGCGTCGCCAGCCGTTCGGCGGCTGGAAGCGCTCGTCGGTCGGCGGTGGACCGAAGGCCGGCGGCCCGAACCACGTCGCCGCGTTCACGCGCCGCCCGGTTATCGCCGTCGACCCGGTCGCGGCCGAGCGGTCGTACGCCGCGGCGTGGGCGGACGAGTTCGCCGTCGAGCACGATCCGAGCGGTTTGCGCAGCGAGGGCAACATCCTGCGCTACTGCCCACTCGACCACGTGCTCGTGCGCGTCGGCGATGACACGCCGGCGGGCGCGCTCGATGCGACGAGAGCGGCGGCGGCGCGGTGCGGCGTGCGTCTGACGGTCTCCGACGCCGGCGAGCCGTTGGGCGCGTTGGCCGCCCGGCTGGGCGCGTTGTGCCCCGACCGCCTGCGCCTGCTGACCGCCGACGGCGCAGCCGGGCTCGACGACCTGCGCCGTTCGTGTCACGACGCCGACATCAGTGTCGACGCCACGCCGGTCAGCGCCGACGGCCGGTTCGAGCTCGTCCACTGGGTGCGCGAGCAGGCGATCAGCATCACCCGTCACCGCTACGGCCGGGTCACGACCTGAGACTGCCGAGTCTGGACGGCGCACACAGCGCCACCGCCCAGCAATGCGCAGACCCGCCGCTGCGCGTGCCGGGATCAGGGCCTGACCCGGCCCCACGTCAGCTGGTGCGGACGGGCGCGATCGGATGGGTGGCGAGCCACGCCTGTTCGGCCTCGGCCATCGGCGTGCTTGGTGGCCCTGCGGTGAACGGCCACAGCTCCTCGGCGATCCGCCGGTAGTTGCCCGAGGCGCGCAGCTCGCCGAGCAGTGCGTACAAGCCGAGGTTGATCCGCTGGATGAACACGAACTGCCGTGGCACCGTCGCCTCCTGCGCGATCGGGCTGCTGCGGTCGAAGGTGTGGCGCACGATGCGGCTCGCGTAGTCACTGCTCCACGTGATCGTCGCGTCCTCGCGCACGCTCTCGTAGAACTGGCTGAAGTACTCGCCGATCTCCGCGTCGCTGGCAGCAGAGCCGGCCCGGAGCATCCCGGCGCGCTCGACGATCCGCCGGAACGTCGTTGCGTCGTGGTCGAACGCCGCCGCCCGCACCATCGCCACGAAGGTCGCGATCTCGACCTCGGTGAACTGCTTGACCAGACCGAAGTCGAGGAACGTCACCCGTCCGTCGCCGTGGAACAGGTAGTTGCCGGGATGCGGATCGCCGTTGAACGCATGCATCCCGTACAGGCTGCGGAACACGAAGCGGAACAGGCACTCGCCGGCGAGGTCGCGCTGGTCCTGGTCCCAGGTCAGCGCCGTCGACCACGTCGATCCGGTGACGAGCTCGGAAGTCAGCACCTTGCCGGTGGACAGCGATGCCAGCACGTTCGGCACGCTGATGAACGGGTGGTCGCGGTAGTAGTCGGCGAAGCGCTGCTGGTTCGCCGCCTCGCGCCGGTAGTCGAGCTCCTCGACGAGCCGCGCCTTGACCTCGGCGACCATCTCGTCGGGGTCGAGGCCACCGAAGCCCTGGCGGAGCAGCGCCCCGAGCAGGTCGGCGTTGCGCAGGTCGCTCTCGATCGCGTCGCCGACGCCCGGGTACTGCACCTTCACCGCCACCGCCCGCTCGATGCCGGTTTCGGGGTCGACGACCACCGCCCGGTGCACCTGACCGATGCTCGCCGCAGCGATCGGCTGCGGATCCCACTCGACGAACAGCCGCTCGGGTGCCGCGCCGAGCTCGCGCTCGATCGCTGCTGCGGCGAGGTCGGCGCTCATCGGCGGCGCGTTCGCCTGCAGCGCGGAGAGCGCGGCGCGCATCGGCGCCGGCAGCCCGTCGTCGACGAAGCTGGCCATCTGCCCGAGCTTCATCAGCGCGCCCTTCATGTTGCCGAGGCGATCGGCGACAGCGGCGGCGGTGCGCAGCTCACGCTCGTGGTCGAGCTCGATGCGCCGTTCGGCGGTGGCGAACAGCTTGCGCGCCGCGGTCGACGCGTAGGTGCCGCCGACCTGCGCACCGAGGCGGGCGAGGTCGGTGTTGCGCTGGGTGCGGGTGGTGCGCAGCCCGTTGGCACGGCTCCTGCGCCCGGCCCGGACGGTGACGACGCCGGCTACGCCGAGGCCGACGGCTGCGGCGCCCCACATGATGACGGTCTGGGCGAGGTGACCGCGACGATCCGTGCGCCTCATCCGGAGGATCGCTCGGCGACCGAGCTGCAGGCGCGCACGAGCAGGGGGGCGAACGCCGGGTTGGAGATCACCGAGTCGTGGTCGCCGTCCATCCGGTATGCCTCGCAGTTGGCGATGGCCTGGAACAGGCGGATCTGCCGGCGGACCGGGACGACGTGGTCGCGCATCGTGATCACCGCGGCCGTCGGCACGTCGACGGTCTCGATCCACGGCCGGGCGTCGTAGACGCCGAGCGCGCGGCCGGCCTCGAGGACCATCCGCCAGTCGTGCTCGGCCGCCTGCTGGACGGCCCACGGCTCCCACTTGTCCGCCTTGCCCTTGAGGTAGAACTGGTCGGTCAGCCAGCGGCGGGCCTGCAGCGGGGTCAGGCGGGCAACGGCTGCCAGCCCGGTGATGCCGAGGAAGCCGAGCCGCTCCTCGCGCGAGGTGCGGAAGTACGCAGCCGTCGCGCCGAGCACGAGCCCGCGCACGCGATCGTGGTGGCGCTGCCACATCAGCTGCGCAACAGGTCCACCCATCGAGTAGCCGACGGGGATCACCTGTTCGATCCCGAGCACGTCGCACAGCGCGATCGCGTCGTCCGCGCAGTCCTCCAGCCGGAACAGCTTGCGGCTGCGGATCCCCCGCCCGTGGCCGCGGTGGTCGATCCCGAGGACGCGGAACCGTTCACCGAGCTCGCGGTAGCAGGCGAAGAAGTTGAGGTCGGCGCTCGCCGTCCAGCCGTGCAGCAACAGCAGCACGGGCGCACCAGGGGGACCGCTGATGTGCCGGGCGAACGTGGTGCCGCGCCCAGGCAGTTCGACAACGCCGCCCTGTGGGAGACGGGGGACCGCGGGGCCTCCTGGCTGGTGCTCAGGCGGTTTCCACCTTCAGGACTTCGACGCGCATCGTCCCGCTCGGGGCCTTGAACTGCACCACGTCGCCGGCCTTGGCGCCGAGCAGCGCAGCGCCGAGCGGCGAGACCGGGCTCATCACGTCGAGGTCCCCCGTCTTCTCCTCCATGTGGCCGATCAGGTAGCGCTCCGCAGAATCGGCCGTGTCATCGCCGTAGACGATGGTGACGATGGTGCCGGCGGCGACGACGCCCTCGACCCCGCCCTCGAGGATCTCGGAGGTGTCGAGGAGGTACTCCAACTGGCGGATGCGACCCTCCATGTGGCCCTGCTCGTCCTTGGCGGCGTGGTAGTCGCCGTTCTCGCTGAGGTCGCCGAGCAGGCGCGCCGCCTCGATCTTCTGGGCGACCTCGATTCGCCCACGGGTGGTGAGATCGTCGAACTCCGCCCGGAGACGGTCGTAGGCGGCTCGGGAGAGCTGGGTCGTTGCCATAGCGGCCGAGCTTAGTTTGAGCCTTCGCCGAGTCGACCGACGAGCTGTCGCCGACACGGTGAGCACCGCGGACGCATCGTGGCGGGCGACACGTCGAGCGGGCCTCGGCGGGGTCGGCCGGTTACCTTGCCCGGTCATGGCTCATCGGATTGCAGTGATCGGCGGCGACGGCATCGGTCCGGAGGTGACCGCGGAGGCGGTGAAGGTCGTGCGCGCCGCTGGCGTCGACATCGACACCACCGACTTCGACCTCGGCGGCGCCCGGTACCTGCGCGACGGCGAGATCCTCAGCGATGCCACGCTGGAGGAGTTGCGCGGGTTCGACGCGATCCTGCTCGGCGCCGTCGGCACCCCAGCGGTGCCCCCCGGGCTGATCGAGCGCGGCCTGCTGCTGCGGATGCGCTTCGAGCTCGACCTGTACATCAACCAGCGACCGTTCGCCGGTACCGCCCCAGGGGGCACGCAACCGCACGATTTCGTGGTGATCCGCGAGAACACAGAGGGGCCGTACGTGGGGGAGGGCGGCGTGCTGCGCCGCGGCACCGTCCACGAGGTCGCCACGCAGGGGTCCGTGAACACGCGCATGGGCGTCGAGCGCTGCGTCCGCTACGCCTTCGAGCTGGCTGCGTCACGGCCGCGTCGGCACCTGACGCTCGTCCACAAGACGAACGTGCTGTTGTTCGCCGGGGACCTGTGGCAGCGCACGTTCAACGAGGTCGCGACCGACTTCCCCGGCGTCTCGACCGCCTACAACCACGTCGATGCGGCGTGCATCTACTTCGTGCAGGACCCGCACCGCTACGACGTCGTCGTCACCGACAACCTCTTCGGCGACATCCTCACCGACCTCGGCGGTGCGGTCAGCGGGGGCATCGGGATCGCCTCGTCGGCGAACCTCAACCCGGCGCGCACCGGGCCGTCGATGTTCGAACCGGTGCACGGCTCTGCGCCCGACATCGTCGGCACGGGCACCGCCAACCCGACCGCAGCGGTGCTCAGCGCGGCGCTGATGCTGGACTTCCTCGGCGAGCCGGACGCGGCGGGGCGGATCCGGGCCGCTTGCGCAGCGCAGACGGGTAGCGGCAGCACCAGCGACATCGGTTCCCAATTGGCGGCCGAAGTGGCAGGCTGACCACCTCACTCGTTCGAGCAGGGCCGGGGGCCCGGCTCATTCCCCCACGGAGCAGCGCGATGCCGATCGAATCGACCCCGAAGATCTGGATGAACGGGAAGCTGGTCGACTGGGACCAGGCCCAGGTCCACGTGCTGACCCACACCCTGCACTACGGCACCGGCGTGTTCGAGGGGATCCGCGCCTACGAGACGTCGGAGGGCCCTGCCGTGTTCCGCCTCACGGACCACATCATCCGGCTGCACAACTCGGCGAAGATCCTCGGGATGGAGCTGCCGTACAGCGTCGACGAACTGATCGAGGCGACGAAGGCGACGGTGGCCTCGACCGGCCTGCCGTCGTGCTACGTCCGCCCGATCGCCTACTACGGCTACGGCGAGATGGGCCTGAACACGCTGCCGTGCACGGTCGACGTCGCGATCGCCTGCTGGCCGTGGGGCGCCTACCTCGGGCCGGACGCGGTCGAGAAGGGCGTGCGGATGAAGATCTCGTCGTGGACCCGCCACGACCACAACACGATGCCACCTGCGGCGAAGACCGTCGGCAACTACGTCAACTCCTCGCTGGCCAAGGTCGAGGCGCTGAAGGCCGGCTACGACGAGGCGATCATGCTCGCGCCCAACGGGCTCGTCGCCGAGTGCACCGGCGAGAACATCTTCTGCGTGCGCAACGGGATCATCATCACCCCGCCGCTGTCGGCGGGAGCTCTGGAGGGGATCACCCAGAGCTCCGTCACGACGATCGGCCGTGACCTCGGCTTCGACATCCGCGTCGACAACCTCGCGCGCAGCGACCTGTACATCGCCGAGGAGCTGTTCGTGTGCGGCACGGCCGCGGAGGTCAGCTCGGTGAACTCGGTCGACGACCGGATCATCCCCTGCCCCGGCCCGATGACGAAGGCGATCGCCGACGTGTACGCCCGCGCCGTGCGCGGCCAGGAAGGCGCCTACAAGGAATGGTGCGAGCTCGCCGTCTGACGGTGCCGCCCGGGTCGGTTGCCGCGCCCGGCGCGGGGCGGGAGACGCGAAACGCCCCGGCGGCGCGGGCGGCCGAGGCCGTCGCGCCCACCGGGGCGGATCAGGTCGGGAGATCCACCATCGATCGATCTGCCGGTGTTACCCTTGGCTCGATCAATGACATCGCCCGTCAGCGCAAGCGCTGGCGGGCGATTCCGTTTGTCGGCGCCACTTCCCGGCGAACCGGGCAGCGCTCTCCGACGGTTGCGAGCTCGCCGAACCGGGCGAACCCGGAGCGACTCCCTCACAGCTCAACCGGCCACCGCGGTGTTGCCACCGTGGCACCTGCGCCGAGCCCCCTCCGGGTCCGCGCAGGTTGCCCTGCGACGTACTCGGCGAGGATGGATCACCCTCGCACCGACTCCGCTGCGTCCTCCTGAACCCGGTTGGCCCTCCTCCCATCAGCGCGACCATTGCTGGCCTCGCCGCTGAGCGGCACCGTTCCTCGGGTCCCGGTTGGCGTGCGCTCTCCGGTACGAACGTCACTCTGCTCCCGGCATCGGCGCAGGTCAAGCGGTCTTTTTCAAGTCACAGGGTTATCCACCGCAATGTCGTTCAATCCCCAGAAGTTTCTCGCCCGTCCACCGTTCGCACACATCTTGTGCACAGTTCGGTGCCGTCGATGACGTCCTCTGCGTTGACGAGACGGCGGCCACTCCGATTGAATGGGGGCGCATGTCCTCGCCCACCGCAGACATCATCATCATTCGATAGCGCACGCGGCCCTGCCGCCGTGCGCTCCTGAGCCGCCCCCCGGGGCGGCTCTTTCATTTCCTTGGCCATCCCACCGGATCACGACCACGAACGGACCGCGACCATGAACGACCACATCCCGGCAACAAGTGCGATCGACATCGAGGTCTTCGACACCACGTTGCGCGACGGTCTGCAGGTCGAGGGCGTGTCCGCCACCGTCGACGACAAGCTGCGCATCGCCGAGCAACTCGATCATCTCGGCGTGCGGTTCATCGAGGGCGGCTGGCCGGGCGCGAACCCGAAGGACATCGAGTTCTTCGCCCGCGCTGCGTCGGAGCTGCGCCTCGACACATCGACGATGGTCGCGTTCGGTAGCACGCGCCGGCCGCGCGGCAGGAGCGACGAGGACGCGACGCTGCGCAACCTGCTCGACGCGAACACCAGCGTCGTCTGCATCGTCGCCAAGAGCTGGGACTACCACGTGCTCGAGGCGCTGCAGACGTCGCTCGACGAGGGCGAGGCGATGATCGCCGATTCGGTGCGGTTCCTGTCGGGCGAGGGCCGCCGGGTGATGGTCGACATGGAGCACTTCTTCGACGGCTTCAAGCGCAACCCCGAGTTCGCGATTCGCGCCCTGGAGGCCGCCGTCGTCAACGGGGCCACGCACCTCGTCCTGTGCGACACCAACGGCGGGTCGCTGCCCCACGAGGTCGCAGCGATCGTCGGGGATGTGTGCCGACTCGTCGGCACCGACGTCGTCGTCGGCATCCACTGCCACGACGATACGGGCTGCGCGGTCGCCAACTCGATGGCCGCGGTGCGCGCCGGCGCCGGCCACGTCCAGGGCACGCTGAACGGCCTCGGCGAGCGCACCGGCAACTGCAACCTGACCACCGTGATCCCCAACCTCGAGCTCAAGCTGGGGTTGCGCTGCCTGCCGGAGGGACGGCTGGAACGGCTCAGCGCCGTCAGCCACCACGTCGCCGAGGTGCTCAACCGGCCCCTCAACCCGCAAGCGCCGTACGTCGGGACGTCGGCGTTCGCCCACAAGGCCGGGTTGCACGTCAGCGCGATCAGTCGCGCCAAGGATGCGTACGAGCACGTCGACCCGGAGCTGGTCGGCAACGGCACTCGCTTCGTCGTCAGCGAGATGGCCGGCAGGGCGACGATCCAGATCAAGGCCGAGGAGCTCGGCCTGCCGCTCGACGGACCGGCGGTCAACCAGGTCGTCGATGACCTCAAGCGCCTCGAGCACGAGGGCTACCACTTCGAGGCGGCGGACGCCTCGCTCGAGCTGCTGATGCGCCGCGCCGCAGGCTGGGAGCAGGACTTCTTCCGTGTCGAGAGCATGCGCGTGATCACCGACGAGCACGCGACCGGCGGGTTCACCACCGAGGCGACGGTGAAGGTGTGGGTGCCCGTCGGCGACGGCCACGAGGAGCGGCGGGTGCACACGGCCGAGGGCAATGGGCCGGTGAACGCGATCGACTCGGCGCTGCGCGCCGCGGTCGGCACCGCCCACCCACACATCGCGCAGGTCCACCTCACCGATTACAAGGTGCGCATCCTCGACGGGGCGACCGCGACTGGTGCGATCACACGGGTGCTGATCGACGCCAGCGATGGCACGCGCACCTGGACGACGATCGGGGTCAGCGCGAACATCATCGAGGCGTCGTGGCGAGCGCTCGAGGAGAGCCTCGTCTTCGGTCTCCTCCACCCGACGTGACCGCGACCGGCCTGTCGCGCGCCCTTCCTGCGGAGTAGAACGAGGGGTATGTCCGCGCCGAAGTTCGCCCCCGTCCCACCGATGGACGACGCCCGCGGCTACGAGTCTCCTCCCGTCGTGCCGGACGCGTGGATGCCCGACCGTCCGGCGGAGATCACCGGCTTCCAGCCCGACGGCCCGCGACTCGGCCACCAGGGTCCCGACCAGGGCTACGCGTTGAAGATCGCCAAGACGTTCGCGGAACGGGTCCACCTGCAGCCGGGGGAGCGCTTCGACGACGTCGTCGGTGGATGCCTCGGGATCGCCCTGCGCAGGGCGTCGGAGTTCAGCCGCGCCCCGGTCGTGCACGACCTGACCATCGCGTTCACGATCTGGGGCTTCCTCGACGAGTCGCCGCCCGCCGACCTGTTGCAGCTGCGTCTCGGCGCCTTCGCCGGGCTCGGCAACCTCGCCCACCGCTACGACCAGAGCCGCGCCCTGGTGGACCAGGTGCCGGATGCCACGCTGCGGATGACCCCGGCCGACGTGACGGCCGCGTTCCCCGTGCGCTGGCGCGAGCTGACAGGAGCATCATGAACCAGCCGATCAACCTCACCGAGGAGCAGCGTGAGTTCCGCGCCGTCGTCCGCCAGTTCGCGGAGGACAAGATCGCTCCGCACGCCGCAGAGCTCGATCGCACGGCCGAGTACTCGTGGGACAACTGGAAGGCGCTGCAGTCGATCGAGCTGTCCGGGCTGAGCTTCCCCGAACAATACGGCGGCGCCGGTGCTTCGCTGGTCGACCAGGCGATCGCCTGCGAGGAGCTCGCCCGCGTCTGCGCTTCGACCAGTCTGTCGTTCCTGATCTCGAAGCTGGGCATGCTCCCGGTGCTCAACTTCGGCACGGACTGGTTGAAGGACACCTACGTGCCGCGCATCGTCAGCGGTGAATCGCAGGCCAGCTACGCGTTGAGCGAGCCGGACGCCGGCAGCGACGTCGCCTCGATGACCACGAAGGCGGTGCGCGACGGCGACGACTGGGTGCTCAACGGCACCAAGTGCTGGATCACCAACGCGGGTGTCAGCGATCTGTACACGGTGTTCGCGCGGACGTCGCCCGACCGGCACACCGGGATCACGGCGTTCCTCGTCGAGGCGGCATGGGGTGTGCAGATCGACAAGCTCGAGCACAAGCTCGGCATCCGCAGCTCCCCGACCGGCGTGATCCGCCTCGACGACGTGCGCGTGCCCGATCGCAACCGGATCGGCGAGATCGGCCAGGGCTTCGTCGCGGCGATGCACACCCTCGACCGTTCTCGCCCGACGATCGGTGCGCAGGCCGTCGGCATCGCCCAGGGGGCACTGGACTACGCAATCGGCTACCTCAAGGAGCGCAGGACGTTCGGGCGTCCGCTGGCCGACAACCAGGGCCTGCAGTGGATGGTCGCCGATTGCGGGATGAAGATCGAAGCGGCCAGGGCGCTCGTGTACAGGGCCTGTGCGATGGTCGACGAGGGCGACCCGCACGGCGAGCTCGGTGCTGCAGGGGCGATGGCAAAGGCGTTCGCCAGCGACGTGGCGATGCAGGTCACCACCGACGCGGTGCAGTTCCTCGGTGGCTACGGCTACACCAACGAGTTCCCCGTGGAGCGGATGATGCGCGACGCAAAGATCACCCAGATCTACGAGGGCACCAACCAGATCCAACGCATCGTGATCGCGAAACACCTGCTCAGATAGGGCTTCTCGTCCATCTGATGTTGACCTGTGTTGTCCTGTCCGGGGGGTTATCCCTAGTCTCATCCCTAGTCGCGTAGGATGAACCCGTGGCAACAATCCGTCCGCGGGGTGCTGGTGTCTGGGAGGTGCGCCTGTTCGTCGGCAGCGATGAGCGTGGCCGACCGAAGCAGGTGAGCCGGACCGTCCATGGCACTAAGCGCGACGCACAGCGCGTCGCTGCCGAGCTGACGGTCGCGCCGCCGTCTCCGCTTGCCGGTCGCACTGTGGCCGAGGCGATGGATGCGTGGCTGGAGACGAACGCGCCGACGTGGGCCGCTTCGACGGTTCGGGATCAGACGAGCCGCGTCGGGTTGGTCAAGCGGGACGTGATCGCGCGCGTCGAGGTCGGCCGCCTCACCGTCGCCGATGTCGACCGTTGGCACGCGCGTGCGCGTGCCGGCGGTGTCGGCGAGTCGTCGTTGCGCAACCAGCACCTCGTGCTGCGCGCCGGGATGACGCAGGCGGCCCGGTGGGGCTGGGTGAGCACAAACGTCGTCGCGCTGGCGACGCTCGGGCGCCGAAAGACCCAGCCGCGCTCGGCACTCTCGGCCGATGACGTGCGCGCCGTGATCGCCGCTGCCGACCGGCGCGATTCGGCGGCGGGGCTCGCGCTACGGCTCGCGGCGGTGACCGGCGCGCGCCGAGCGGAGCTGTGCGCGTTGCGGTGGAGCGACCGCGTCGGCGATCGGCTGACGATCGATTCGAGCATCGAGATCGTGCGCCGCGGGTCGGTCGCCGACAAGCGCAAGCCGACGCTGCGCGACTCGGCGACGAAGACGGGTAACCGCAGGGTGGTCCGCCTCGACTCGCGCACCGTGGCGGTGTTCCAGGCGCTGCAGGCCGAGCGCGAACGCTGGGGTCCGTGGGTGCTGCAGGTGGGCGAGCGGCCGCTCAACCCCGAGCGTCTCACCGGGTGGTGGTCGCTCGCCCGCCGCGATGCCGGCCTCGAGCCCGGGTGGCGGCTGCACGATCTGCGGCACTGGTCGGCCACCGAGGCGATCGGCCGGGGTCACGACATCCGCACCGTGGCCGGGCGGCTCGGTTACGCCAACCCGGCGATGACCTTGCGGACCTAC